>JAYVKY010000248.1:0-5357 GCA_043767965.1 Pseudobdellovibrionaceae bacterium | reverse complement strand
GTGTTTTTGTTTTTTCGCCTGAGCCCAAAGCACCTCTGGGCAAAACACGAGTTCACCTAAAGAATTTGTATCTAGTGGCTGAAAACTAAGAACATCCGTCGGTTTATTTTTTTTTCGAAAGCTTTTATTAACAATTGTCATTTCTTTTTGCAATAAAAAAACACAAGTAATTTCTTCTTTTTTAAGTCGTTTTTTGTTGATGATATTTTTTTCTGCGAGTACACCGCAAATACTATTGCACAATTTCTGAATTTTTTTTTCTGAAATTATAAATTTATTTTTCTCAGACTGATTGACAAGCGTGATCTTCATACTATGATTTCATCATGCCTATATCACCCAAAGACCTCAATGAATTTTCGTCTCTTGTGCAGCTGATCACAGATTTACGTGGCCCTGACGGCTGTGCCTGGGACAAACAACAGACTCATGTTACTCTGGCTCCCTATGCCATCGAAGAAACCTATGAAATGGTCGAAGCACTTGAAGGCGGTAATGATCAAGATATGTGCGAAGAATTGGGTGATGTTTTATTTCAAGTCGTAATTCATGCCCAATTGGCTGCTGAACGAAAAGCTTTTCATATCAACGATGTTATCCGGTCCATCAACGATAAATTAGTTCGCAGGCACCCCCATGTTTTTTCTGATACACAGGTCACGGGCACAGAAGACATCATGAAAAATTGGGAATTGATTAAAGCGCAAGAGAAAAAACTGAAAAATAAAAAAACTTCATTATTTAATGTTCCACGGGGCTTACCAGCCTTACAAACCGCTGAAAAAATTGGTGATAAAACCAATCAGTATAAATTTGATTGGACGGAAGTTCGCGATGTGATCCGACAAATGAAATCAGAAATCATAGAGCTTGAAGACGTGATTTCTGCTGATCCGACAAATAAAGAAGAATTATTTCATGAAATGGGTGATGTTTTATTTTCTGCGGCACAGGTTGCAAGGCATCTCGAGATCGAACCCGAATCAGCTTTACGTGCTGCGAATCAGCGATTTTCACAGCGATTCTTAGCTATGCTCGCTGACTGCGACGATGATTTAAAAAAATTTATTTCCTTATCAGATGCAGATAAGCAGGCACTGTGGGCTGCTGTAAAATTAAAAAATATATAGAAATTTGCATACTCAATTGACAATAAATATAACTTTATAAATTTTATAAAAATTCTAACAAAATAGTTTTATAAAAACTGTCGATCTATTTTTCAATAATAATTATTCATTTTAAGCTAAAAAATATTTTTTGAATATTTTCAATGACTTATCACGCCTCAGAATGAATCAGTAATTTATATACCGGATTAAATTCAGCAACTTACGACGCCATTCGTGTCACTAATAAATCTTCTGTAGCTTTATAGATAAGTTAAACATTCGCAGAAAAACAGACGATAGTCTGCATATCAAGGAGATCTCATGTTTCAACAGTTTTTCAAAAATAATATCATGAAAAAAACTTTATTGAGTGCTAGCTCAATATTATTATTGAATGCCTGTGACAAGGGTGGGTCTTCATTTTCAGTTTTATCTGATTCTTCGTCATTTCAACAAACTGCAGTGTTTCAACCACGAAAACTAGATATTTTATTTGTAGTTGATAATTCGGGCTCTATGTCAACGTCTCAAGCAAATTTAGCAAATAACTTTTCTTCATTCATCGATCGTTTTATATCAAAGGGCTATGATTTTAAAATTGCCGTTGGTACTACTGATTCTTTTTACGGCGAACAGTTCGTAACTGCGGGTTGTTCAATCTGCAATATAAGTCAAACTCGTTTTCGTTCTGGCGTAACTCCAACGCCAGTCTATGTTATTGATAAGAATAATTATGACTTAACAATTCCTAGCGAAGTGACTCGTTTAAAAAGTGATTTTTCTGCCAATGTTCGCGTAGGCACCACTGGCAGCGGTGATGAACGCGCATTTTCTAGTATTAAAGCTTCATTAAGTAGTTCTTTGAATTCTGGTTTTCGCAGATCTGATGCTTATTTATCTGTGATTATTATTTCTGATGCCGACGATTTTTCTCATGATGATATTAGTTTAAATGAAACTTATACACAACCCACTTTACATTCTGTTTCAACTTACGTGGATTTCTTAAATACTTTCACAGTCGGCCTTCCATCAATTAATTACTCAGTTTCAACAATTGGCGTATTAGATGCCGCCTGTCGTGATCAATTAAATGTCGAGAAAAAAATTTCGCTTCGTTATATGGAACTTTCGGATTTAACCGGTGGTACAAAAAATTCAATTTGTAGCCCGTTTTCAACAGTCCTTGATAATATCAGCGCAACGATCGAAGCTTCTCAATCGACTATATATAAATTAAATAAAAAACCAATCTTAAGTTCTTTGCGTGTTATTATCAACGGCACCTTGATCCCAGAAGGCACTGTTAATGGCTGGACATATAATGCGACAACAAATTCGATTGAAATTAATGGAAGCTTCAAGCCGGTTGCGGGCGACAGCGTAATTATTAATTATGATCCGAATTTGAATTAAGAACTTATAAATAAATAAGGAAAAGGGAAAATGAATATGTTAGATCCTCAAACAAACTGGCATGTACTGATCGGCGACCAAAAATATGGACCGTACGATTACAAAACTGTGATTGAAATGCTACAAACAAATCAGCTGATGGATTATAACTATGTCTGGGCTCCACATCTTGAATCATGGACGCAGATTCATCAACTTGAAGAATTCGGTCATGATCGCTTCCAAGTTTTAATGCAAAAAGAGTCCGAATTACTTTCTGCTTTTGTAAAAAGAGCTCATCCACGTATCGAGACGGAAATTCCCGTCATTGGGCACAATAATATTCGTTTTTTTGATGGCACTATGGTTTCTGTTTCTGAAGCTGGTGGTCTGTGCTTGCTGAATACACCGTTAATTCAACTCGGTGATCAATTAAAAATTCATATTAAGCAAAAAGACCAGTCTAGTCCTGCATTTAATATCGAATGCGAGGTTATTCGTAAAAATTTTTCTAAACAAAGGTTAAATGCAAAATCTGGCCTTTATTATGCGGTACGTTTTCTCGATATACAAGCCACCGGATTAAGTACGATCCAGAATTGGATCAGTATCAAATCTGCTTAACTACACCGTATAACATATTTTTAAACAAAAATAAAGAGGAGAAAACATGGGACTATTAAATTTCATTCTAGATGCAGGCTTCATTGGTTGGACAATTATCGCAACAGGTATTGCCGGTGCGGCACTTTGTGTCGAGCGCGCAAGAACTTTATATTTTGCGTATGGTCTTGACGTTGAATCATTCACAAATAAAATTCAGACACTCGTTTTGTCAAAAAAGGTTGATGAAGCAATTGTTACCTGTGCACAATTGGATTCAAAACCACTTGCTCGCGCATATAAATCTATTCTAGAAAAAGCAGATCGCGATGATGAAACTATTTTTCAAGCTCAAGATATTGCAATGGCTGAAACCGTTCCGTTCTATACGAAACGTTTGCATTATTTATCAATGCTAGCAAACGTTGCAACATTGCTAGGTCTATTAGGAACAATCCATGGTTTAATTTTATCATTCCAAGCGGTGGCACAAGCTGACCCAGCGACAAAACAAGCCATGCTTGCAAATGGTATCGCAGTGTCAATGTACACAACAGCATTGGGTCTAGCTGTTGCGATTCCTGCAATGGTTGCGTTTTCGTTTTTAACGTCTCGTCAAAATGAACTGTTAGAACAACTCACAGAAAAATGCTCTAAACTGACCGAGACTTTAACGAGCAGTCATATACCAGGCCTTGGCAAAGATCATGTTTTTCCAGAAATGAACTTAGCACCAAAAGGCACAGGCATGCAGCCACCAACAACAGTCATTAAAGCCTCATAACTTATACGTCGCGCTTTTTGTGAATGTTAGTTTTAAGGAGAAGATATGAAACGTCGATTTAAAATGAATATAAATAAGAATTCGGAATTTGAATTAGATCTAGCACCATTACTTGCAGTAATGGTGAAGCTAGTGCCGGTCTTATTAATATCATCTGCCTTTGTTCAAATGATGATTATCGAAACAGATCTGCCGCAAGTCGTTCAAGAAGCGATCAAGAAACAAGAAGGCAACCCCAAATCAGCGCAAATTGCTGTCGAGGTCAATAAAGTTGATGGCGTTAAGATTGTCATCAGCGAAAATGGTCAACAAAAAGTTGAAGTCATTGGTTTTGATAAAGATAAAAAAATTGACTACCCGACTTTGCATGCAAAATTAATCGAAATTAAAACAGCTCACCCGGAAATTTTTAAGATTGATTTAAATCCTGATGCAGAAATTGCATATAAAGATTTAGTCAGAATTATGGACGAGGCTCGTAAAGTTCGCGCTGTCGGTGTTCGGTTTCCGATTAAAGATGTAAAAACAGGGAAAGATACTTCAACGGACTATATGTTCCCTGAAATTGTTTTCTCTAACATGTTGGATGGATAAATATATGTCACGAAAAAGATTTGAAGTTCCTTTAAAAAGAAATCAATCATTTACTCTGAACATCACGTCAATGACGGATATGTTTACTATTTTATTGGTTTTCCTATTGCAATCGTATTCAACAAGCGATGTCGTTCTTGATGCTGTCAATGGAGTTCGACTTCCACAATCATCGACCGATAAGAACCCCATTGAGGGCGCAAAGCTTTCAATTTCGGCAACAGAGTTGAAATTTGAACAAAAGATTTTGGCTTCATTAAAATCAAATTCATTTGAACAAGCATCGATTGATCCAAACGATTCCAATTTCATTAAGCCGCTTTTCGATGAGCTTCAGAATTTCAATAAAATAAATGAAAAACTGGCGAAAACTGGAAAAGTACTTTTACAAGCTGATGAAGCACTACCCTATTCAGTCATCCGCAAAGTGATGTATACGGCATCAATGGCCGGTTTTCCAAATTTAAAACTTGTGACAACAGTGGGTCAATAAATGAAAACAGAATTTAAAAAAATAATTACTTTGAGTCTACTTGTCAGTTGCGTTGGTTTTGCAGCCGCTGAAAATACAAAAGGCCTTTTACCAGAAGTAAAATTAAATTCTGATAACGAAGATAAAAATCAAGAAACTGCATTTAAATCAGAAGTTATGATAACAAAAGCTGAAAATAAAGCGATTGAATCATTAGCTAACATTATAAAAAAGAAAAAAGGCGCGTCAGATGAAGCCGATGTAAATTATCGGTTGGCCGAACTGTACATGCGCAGAGCTAAATCAGGTCGTTTTTTCGACCTAAATGAACGCTTCGTCAAAAAATTAAATACTTTAGGCGTACAAAATCAAAAAGCTATCGAGGCTCTTAAAAATG
>JAYVKY010000247.1:0-2209 GCA_043767965.1 Pseudobdellovibrionaceae bacterium | reverse complement strand
CCGATTTATATCGACCGAAGAATTTCGAAAAAAACTTTCTGAAAAAACATTGGCTCAAAGCACATAAGTAATAAATAATTTTTTCTTAAAATTAATATCTGTTTATTTGCAGCCAGACCTTGGCCTAGCTTTCGATAACTCACCGTATATTATACAATTTCAATTTGGTTCCAATTTGGGTCATTGCTAGCATCTACGGCAGCACCCAAGGAAGGGATTCAATGAAAAATATTTTTAATACCAAGTTCATATCTGTCAGCCTACTTACTGTATTTGTATTTGGAACGTCACAAAAAGTTCAATCCATAAATCATCACTATTACTGGATGAAAATTTCTGCGAATACTAAATTTGATCGCTCCATTTTAGCCAACGACGGCATTGCCATCGAAATTGTTCAAGATAATTACATTATTGCCTATGGCAATGTTGCTGATCTAAATAAAATGAAAAAGCGCGGGTTACTGATTGCTGCTTCTGATTTGCAAATTGAAAATGATTTCAAAAAAAATAATTTAAATGCGAAAGATTTTCCAACTAAAGATTCGACTTATCATAATTACCAAGAACTAACAGAAGCCTTAAAAAATATGGCGGCAAAAAATTCTGACCTTATTAAGCTTAGCTCGATTGCACAAACGACTGAAAAACGTGACCTGTGGGCCTTAGAAATTACAAATGATCCTACGAATGCTGATCAAAAAGCGGGGATTATATTTATGGGTGGACATCATGCACGCGAACATTTATCTGTTGAAATGCCATTGATGTGGGCCGAATATTTAATTACTGAATTTAGAAATGGAAATCCGCGTATCGTTAAACTTTTAAATTCTCGTGTGATACATATTATTCCTGCTGTAAACCCCGACGGCATGGAATACGATATCTCAAGTGCAAATTACCAAATGTGGCGAAAAAATCGTTCGAAAAATTCGGATGGTACTTACGGCGTCGACCTGAACCGCAATTACGGCTATCAGTGGGGCACTGGTGGATCGTCGAGTAATACTAATGATGAAACATATAAAGGACCAAAAGCATTTTCCGAGATTGAATCCTTAGCGATTAAAAACTATATCGAAGCTCATTCAAATATTACAATTTTATTGTCTTATCATTCGTTTTCTAAATTAATTTTATATCCCTGGGGCCACAAATATGATGGTATAGAAATTGCGAATGACCAGGCTGTTCATAAAAAAATGGCAGAGAAAATGGCCACATGGAATGGGTATACACCCCAGCAAAGTTCTGAATTATATATTGCCAGTGGTGATACAACAGATTGGTCGTACGGAGCGCATAAAATTATTTCTTTTACTTTTGAATTGGATCCGACAAATTCTGGTTTTGGCAGCGGCGGATTTTACCCAGGGACGGCCCAAATTCAACCTTCATTTGATAAAAATATCGAGCCAATGATATATTTAACCCAGTACGCTGACAACCCATACCGCGTGTTGAATGTTGATATAGGCCCCATTAATCCATAGGGCCACCATACAATTACATGTTGGTTATCATTGATTCAACAAAGTTTTTTGCTGAATTAAAATAAAGACCGACTCCAAATAAAATTAATGATGCGGCCAATTTCGAAAAGAATGGCACGTTTGCTCCAAGATATGATTTTGTAAACATCATCCAAAGTTTTTTATCTAAACGTTTTGCTCGTTTCTTTTCTTCTTTAGTCAAAACGGCTGAGGCCTGAAATGCAAGAATAGAGAGTGATCCTAAAATCAAAATAAATTCTAGGGGCCATGCAACGAAAATATAACCAATTAAAAATTGAACATATTTAAATAAACCTAATGGATGCTTAAGCAAATTTTTGCTTTCTTGAAATAGCAGACTTGTTGCTAGTTCTTTCTTGAAGTCTTTAATTTTTTCAGTGTCGCCAATCAGTTGCAGTTGCTTTAAGTATGCCCGTTGAGAACTTTGGTAATCCGCTGGGGATAAATTTGAAAACTGTATCCATCTAAAAAGTGTATCTACTTGTTCTTGGTTTGGCTTCGTCAATTGCTGCCCCAGATTCAACGAAAGTTTAGCTAACTTTGCACCGTAAATTTTATATTTCTCAGGACCATTCAGTTTAGATATCGATTTTTCAAGAGCCAAAAGATGTTTTGCTGTTAGATCAATCGGATAATTTAGCTCATGCAGAAAATAGGCACACCAAAATAAATCGGCTTTATGACGCTCTTTA
>JAYVKY010000246.1:0-3440 GCA_043767965.1 Pseudobdellovibrionaceae bacterium | reverse complement strand
CGTTCCGGGATTATTAAAATTAATGTCAGAGTCATTTTCAATGCAAGGAATCAATATTGAATCTGCACAAATCAAAACGACACGTGATAAAAAAGCCATTTGTTTATTTGAAATCAGTGTTAAAGATTTAACTCAAATGAATAATGCGATATTATCTTTGCAGAAGATCAAGGGTATCATTGGCGTTCAGCGGCTAGTAGGGTAAACATAAATTGTATGAATAAAAAAAATATATTGATTTTTATGTTGATCCTAGTCAGTGCACTTACTTATTGGTTATTTCATATACAGGATGAAACACCGTTTCTAGGAAAAATACAAAAAACGGCGCAAAATATTTTCACAAATGATTCTGTAAAAACGAAAACAACTGATTCGACACAGACGGCCCCTGCGCCTGCAGAAACAACAAAAGCACCTATGAAAATTTCAGACGAACAATTCAGCGCCTGGATTTCAACAGAAGTTAAAAATATTGAAATTCCAAATAATGATCAGGTCTCTGTTGAGCGAAAAACCAAAGAATTTGTAAATCAATTATCTGAAGCGCAAATAGAACAATTGAAGCAAAAAATTCTAAATTCAGAATTACCTATTAATGAAAGAATTTTTGCAAATTATGCTCTGACTTTGTTTGACGGGGAAGGTTCAAACGAAAATTTGTATAATACAATCACACATCCAGTGCCTAAATTTAATAATGTGCAGGTGCACTCTGCAGATGAAATTAAACGTGGGCAAGAATATTCTTTGAAAATTACGTTGATTGATGAGCTGGCAAAACGCACAGAAGCCGGTGATTCTAGGTCGTTACAGTACCTAACACAGATCGCCCAAATCAACAGTGATTTAAAAATTCAAAATTATGCGAAGCGTAAGCTGCAAGAAATAAAGCATTAACAATCATTTTTATAGTGATCAGCCCTTAGTCTAGTGATTCAATATTTGAGTCAATGATGACATCAAAGAGGGGGCTCTATGAATCTATTCGTAAAATCATTAGTAATGATTTTGTCTTTCACTGCAATAACAGCACAAGCACAAATTGAAATTGCACCACAACTCAGTCAACCACCAGTCAATATTGGTGCTGATTGTATTGCGCAAAAAGATTTGCAAGATATTGCCGGGCATTTTTCGCAATTTTCAAATTTAACTGGAAAAGATTTCTGTAATGATAATTCTGAGACATGGCATTTATTATCATCTATGATGTTTATGAAACGTACGGCCTTTGAAAGTAGTATGTTAAAAAGTAATGACGAATTATTTTCAGGAAAATTTGCGAGCGATTGGTACGGCTATTTTATTGGTCGCATCGACGACATCGAAGTTGTCGCTAATTGTCCAAAGGGTGTAATAGCTTATGTTTATGGCTTTGGTGGTCGCACGATGTATGTATGTCCTGCTGCCCTGACCGAAACCTTTTCATCACTTGATCGCGCCAGTGTTTTTATGCACGAAGCCCGTCATATTGACGGATACCCTCATGTAACATGTACAAAAGGTCCACGTGCGGGAATTCAAGGTGCTTGTGATACGCGTATTTCTGATACGGGTTCATATTCTGTAACAGTTGAAACTTACGCACAACTTGCAAAGTATGCAAAGGGCTTAAGCCCAGCATTAAAGGCGTACGCAAAAGCATCTTCTGTGGTTTATGCTGACGAGGCATTTGAAAACGCTGTTAAAATTAATCGTACAGAGCAGTTAATTATATTAACTGAAAGTTTAGATTTTAATGCATTAAATACTCAAACCATGAAGTTGGATAAATTAGGTCAATCCCCATTGGCCGGACGAATCTTTAAGCGTGGTTCGCACATGGTCTTAGTACCCACAGACAAGACAAAAAATGCACGTTATGTGTTTGCGCGTAATGAGGGCGAAGTGACTCAATCACCAGGTGATATGATGACCGAATACAATGCGCAGCCGATCGCTCAGAAAGCAGAGTTGGTTGATGTTCATTACGGTGCACAATTTACGGCGCGTGTTTACAAAACGTCTGTGAAATTCACATGTGATCCTAAATCACCAACAACGAATGATATCAGTTTGCCAACTGGTGCCGTAGCAGCATCGTTAATTTATCCGAATGGCTATGATCGTGCGGCAAAGATGGCTTACCTGACATCTGAAGCAGGTGATATCTTTGAAATTGGTTGTAAGGGTGTCAATGCCTACATGCAACCAGCAAGCTTAAAACTAGATCAAAAATATTCAAGAATGTACAAAGTTTCTGGAGTAACGTTTGGTTTAAATCAGAATGGTGAGTTATTTAATGTTGAAACGAATCGTTCGACGTTATTAAACTTAAACGTCAATTCAAAAATTATTGAAATTGCACCTTTTCAAAGTTATGAATTTTTTGATTAGTTGATCCTAATTTCCAGTATATTTAAAAATAATAAATTCATAAAAAAGGCAGAAATTCATTTCTGCCTTTTTTATTATTTCACAAGGTCTAAAAAAATTTGTTTTTCAGTATAGAAACCTTCATGACCACTGGTTTCAAAATTTTTATAGATCACTTTTTTGCCAAAAAGTTCTGTTTGTTTCAGAAAAAATTTCTTCGGCACAAAACAATCATAGTCACCAGAATAGCTATACAAAGAAATTTTTGAAATCAATAAATTTTTATCAACTTGGCGTATGTCAACGTACTGCGGTTGTGACAAATTAATTTTTGAATTAATAAAGGGTTTCATTAATTCTATATAATTAAATTGTAGCGGGGCCTGACATTCGTTAAGAATTAAATTCGTGGGTACTATTTTGTCTTGCTGTTTGAGCTGGGTATATATTCGTGAACACTTTTCGGCATCAAAGGGGGTCGTATCCCAATCATAAATACCTATAAAATTATAAAAAAAGGTGACTTGATTTGAAAATTCAACAGGATTTGACACTTTGCTATAATAAAAACTTTGGGCAACATTGGTTGTAACATAATTTTTAATAGCAGATTCATCGACAGTAGAAACAGGGACAATCTGTTTTAAATAGATATGTATGAATTTCCAGTTGTCCTTAAAACCTAGTAAATATACAAAAGGTAATATGTTTTCATAGCCACATTGAATCGTATTTAAAGAATTTTTAAAGCATTGATTCGGATCTGATAAAAATTTATTTAATGCGACGAGGCGTATGCGATCATCGGTAAACAGTTTTAAATATTTTTCTGTTACTGTGTACTGACTTAAGATTCGCAGATAACTGCCATCATAATCTTTTTGTCCGATCGCATACCCATGTGCATAGGCCTTTGAGATAGATGCCGGAAATTTTTCAATATAACGATAAACAATATAGGCGCCGTAACTTTGGCCAAAGACTTTCCATTTTGAATGGGGCCCCAGAATTTTTTCTCGTAAAATTTCAGAATCATTAACGATACCTAAAGAGGCTGACCATTTTAAATTTTCAAAAGTTTC
>JAYVKY010000245.1:0-12054 GCA_043767965.1 Pseudobdellovibrionaceae bacterium | reverse complement strand
TTAGGTACAACTGGATTTATGAAGCGAACAGCTGCGAACACATATTCAACAGTATCATCAATTGATTTAACAAATTCGGTGACCGGAACACTTCCAGCGACAAACGGTGGTACTGGAAATTCAGTGTACGTCGTTGGTGATTTATTATACGCATCAACAACAAGTGCATTATCCAGATTACCGGCAACAACATCGGGTTATGTGTTAACAAGTAACGGCGCAGGATCTGCACCTAGTTGGCAGGCAGCAGCAGCAAGTGGTTGGGGATTGACAGGAAACACCGGAACAACAGCGGGCACAAATTTTGTTGGTACAACAGATAACAGGGATTTAGTTTTTAAAATAAATAATACTCAGGCTGGATTATTAAATAATGCTTTAGCTACCGCTTCTTGGGGTCTTGGTGCATTAAATCCATCATCAACAGGATACGGAAATACATCGACCGGTGCATATTCTTTGTATGTAAATACATCCGGAGTGTATAATACGGCTGATGGTAATGGAGCTTTGGGTTTGAACACAACAGGTTCATCTAATTCAACATTTGGTGCTTCATCTTTGTCGAGAAATACGACGGGATCAGATAATGTTGCCATTGGTTACAGTGCAGGTACATTCCAAGCAGATAGTACAACGGCTTTGGCAACAGCGAATAATTCTGTGTATATTGGTTCCGGTTCTAAAGGATATAATAATTCGGATAATAACAGTATTGTTATCGGTTACAATGCGACTGGTATTGGCGCCAATACTGTTGTTCTTGGTAATGACAGCATCACAAAAACGGCACTTAATGGTAATGTCGGAATCGGAACAACAAACCCCGGAGCCAAACTTCATGTTAACGGAACAGCTGCATTTGAAAACTCAGCAGCCACATCAGCGGGCCCTACATTCAGTTTTTGGAAATCACGAAACTACGCAGCTGTACAAAATAATGACGAGCTTGGTTTTATTTCAAACTATGGCCATGATGGTACAGGTATTTATCGTTCATCATATATTGCAGGCTTTGCCGATGGAGTACCAAACAGCGGTACGCACACAGTGCCAGGACGACTATCGTTTTTTACGACGACATCGGGTTCTGATTCAACAGAGAAAATGCGCATTGATACGAATGGTAATGTTGGAATTGGTGCTACAAGTGGTGGAAGTAAGCTTGAAGTGATTGATTCCACAAATAAATCACAAATTAGATTTGGTAATTCATCAACATATGGAACTGGCGGTTATCTGACAAGTAATAACAATGGCCAAGCAGTATTATCGGGCGGCGCCTATTATACTGGATCACTCTGGATGAGCGCAACTACAACACCAACATCTATTAATATGGATAGCGGTGATATTGGTTTTTATGCAGACACAGGACTTATCCTTCCGCCAGTTTCGTATACTCCTTCGCAAAGAATGATTATCAGATCATCGGGTAATGTCGGTATTGGAACATCAACACCAACGCAACAACTTGAAGTTACAAAAAATATTTTATTGCCGACGGCAGTTGCTGCTACTAATGGAAATTTATTTTTCAGTGGTGATACGAGTGCTGGAACAAACGGAATGCGGATGTTTCATACGGATGCTTCAGGTGGGGGTTTCATTGATGTTAAAGCTTCGGCAGCAGCAAATGGAATTATATTTCGAACAGATACATCTCTGGGTGGAACAGAGCGGATGCGTATTCGTGCAGATGGTAACGTCGGAATCGGTACAGGAGCGCCGTCTTACACTTTACATGTCAATGGATCAGTAGCTGGAACTTCGGCATACAATAATTTATCGGATCTTCGATTAAAGAAGAATATAAATCAAATCGATGGTTCTCTTGAAAAAATAAATTTGCTTCGCGGAGTTACTTTTGATTGGAAAAAATCAGAATATCCCGAATATAAATTTGGTGATCGTCAGGAACTTGGTGTGATTGCGCAAGAGGTTGAAAAAGTTTACCCACAAGCTATATCTGAAGATTCAAAAACGGGTATTAAATCTGTGGCCTACTCGATGTTAATTGCCCCACTGATTGAAGCAGTTAAAGAGCTTTATCATAAATGGATGGACGATAGCGCAGCCATTCACCGTGAATTGGCATCAGTACAAGCTACAAAAGCGGATCAGTCCGAGGTTGAAAAACTGAAATCTGAAAACCAACAAATGAAGGCGTACCTGTGTGCTAAAGATCCTGCGGCTCCGTTTTGTAAGTAAATCATTTGGTGTAAAACAGTCCAGTATGTGACATATTTTGTCACATACTGGACTGTTTTATAGTTAAATATTGATTTTTATGTAAAAATAAGCCAGTATGTGACATATGTTGTCACATACTGGCTTAAATATTAATGAACTGAATTTGCAGCTGAAAAGCTTGCCACCTGAAGTTGATTACCAGACGTTAATGAATTTACTGAAAAATATTTCGCACCCCAGGCGTTACTTAGCGCAGTTACAGAAAAAAAATATTCTGATTCGAATTAAAAAAGGTTTGTACATATTTTCAAAAAATTTTAACAACCAAATCGCATCTTCCGAAATTATTGCGAATATAATGTATGGCCCCTCCTATATTTCTTTGGAATCCGCATTGTCGCATTATCATTTAATCCCAGAACGCACCGAAGTTGTAACAAGTGTTACAGTTGGAAAGAATAAAATATTTAATACTCCGTTGGGGTCATTTTCATATGACCATATTAATTCTAAGTTATATTCGGCGGGTATTACTTTAGGTGAAGCATCCGGTGAAAGATCATTTTTGATTGCAACTCAAGAAAAAGCACTACTTGATATTTTTAATTTGCGCTTTAATAATAAAACAAAACCCACGATAAAAGATATCGAAGTGGCCTTAGTTGAAGATCTTCGAATAGATATACCTGAGCTTAGAAAAACATTAAATAAAAAATTTCTAACAGATATCAGACCGATGTATAAAAATCGTCCATGGAATCGGTTGCTGATTACATATCTTTTGGGGGATCGATGAATTCAGTTGTAGAACAAATGCTTCAAAAATATGACATTAAAAATAAAACAGATGCAGAAAATGCACTGAAAGAAGTTATTCAAGAAATTACCTTGCTAGGGTTATCTAGGTCTAATTTTTTTGAAAAAGCCGCGTTTTACGGCGGGACATCGCTAAGGATACTTTATGGGTTGCCCAGGTTTTCTGAAGACTTGGATTTCACTTTATTTAAACCGGACCCAGAATTTAGTTTAAAACCATATCTTGTGGCTGTTCAGAAAGAACTATTTGCCTTTGGTTTTGAAACAGAAGTGGCTTCGGTTGATAAATCGATTGAATCCACAGTTGATTCTGCGTTTGTAAAAGCAAATACAAAAATACACTTATTAAAAATTCAATCTTTGAATCAGTTTTCGAGCCAAATTCAAAGTAATGCAAAGCTTCAAGTTAAATTTGAAATTGATACAGACTGTGTAGCAGAATTTGAAACAGAGCCCAGGTATTTACTGCAACCCACAAGTTTTGCAGTGATCAGTTTAAAATTACCAGATCTATTTGCAGGAAAACTGCATGCCCTATTGTACAGAAAGTGGAAAGGCCGTATTAAGGGCCGCGATTTCTATGATTTTGTTTGGTATATGAAGCAGCGAACACCTGTCAGGCTGAAGTACTTAAGGCAAAAGGCATTGCAAAGTGGACATATTCAAATTGGTGAACTTGAAACACTAGAAGATTTGAAAAAAACTTTAATACAAAGATTTAAAGCACTGTATATCGAACAAATTAAAAAAGATGTCTATCCATTTATTAAAGATCAAAAAGAGCTAGATATTTGGAGCACAGATTTTTTTACACAAATAACTGAAGCCATACAATTGGCGTAGCTATTCTAAGAAAAAACCAATCTAAACTAAACTTTGCTTTGAAATTTCTTTCGACCGCATCGATGCTTTTTCAAAACTGATTCTTAGGGCGCGTTCGATTTCAAGTTCGCGCATTGAATCCAATCCTGCGGCGGTTACGCCTTTGCGCGAAGTCACGCGCTGTTGCAGTTTTTCGATATCAACGCCGACTGATTGTGCGGCCAGCATCGATGCACCCAGAAATGTTTCAATTGTCATTTTTTTGGCTTCTTCGGTGGTAAAGCCGCGTTCTTGGATCCAATCTTGCCAATACATCATCATTTCGAAAATAAAACCTGTGCCGCTTGAACACGAAATCATCAGCGCATCAAATTGGTCTTCGGTGTCGACTTTTAAAACGTAGCCTAAGTTTGAAAATAAATCTTGGACGATATCAATCGCAGATTCTTCGGCAGATTGTGAAAACAAGCCGATCACACCACGACCGATTAACGAAGGTGTGTTTGGCATCAGCCTTATAATGCGCCCGCAAGGAATTAATTTTTCAAGTTGATCTGCGGTAATCCCTGCAGCCAGCGAAATAACAATTTGTTCATCGCGAAAATGCATCGCTACATCTTCGATGGCTTTTGAAAAGTCTTGCGGTTTTACTGCAATAATAACAACGTCACACTCTTCAACAATGGGTTCGTTTAAGTTATATGTTTGAATACCATACAGATCTTTTAATTTTAAAAGCTTCCCCGGAGTTCGATTCGAAACAAAAACCTGTTCGGGCTTTACGACTTTGGATTCCATCAGACCCTTAATCAACGCTTGCGACATGTGGCCAGCGCCGATAAAGCCAACTTTTATCTTTTTCAGTAAGGGGTGAGTCATTTTGAAAGCCTTTCGCCAAAAAGTACTGTGCCAAGCCTAATCCAAGTCGCACCCTCAGATATTGCGATTTCATAGTCCTGACTGGTACCCATTGAAAATTCATTAAGATGTAATTTTTTACCCAATTGAAAACAATTTTTAAAATATATTCGGTTCTGATCTGGATTATTTTGTAAGGGTGGCATAGTCATTAAGCCAATAATTTTAATACCCGAAAGTTGATTTAAATCTGACCAGTGCTGTTCAATTTCTAAGGCAGAAAATCCAGATTTTGTATTTTCTGCGGCGGCGTTGAGCTGTAAGAAAACCTTTTGAACGTAATTTATTTCTTCAGATTTTTTAGAAATTAATTGTGCTAATTCAAATGAATCGACAGAGTGAATATATTCAAATTTATTTTTTAAATACTTCACTTTATTTTTTTGAACGGGACCGATCAGGTGCCATTGAATTGGCAAACTAACTAGTTGTTCAATTTTTTCTAAAGCCTCTTGAACATAGTTTTCACCAAAATCGATTTGTCCGTGTTGGTACAGTTGAATAATTTTTTCGATGGGCTGCAATTTGCTGACGGCCAGCAGATGTTGATTGTTTTTTAAATTTTTACGGATGGATTCGGCTGTTAAGTCGCGCGTTTGAACTGCCATTGATTGATTGTGAACAGTTTTTCAATCGCAGGCAAGGGAAGTCCCACAACATTATTAAAATCACCTACGTATTTTTCGACGAATTTTGCACCGATACCTTGTATGGCGTAGGCGCCTGCTTTATCCATAGGTTCTTTTGTATGAATGTAATCCCACGCTTGTTGATCTGAAATAATTTTAAAGTAAACCGTTGTTGTTTCAACATGAGACACTATCCTATCAGTTGAAACTTCGATGAATATAACAGCTGTTTTGACTTGATGACTTCGGCCAGATAGCAGCTTTAAAAATTTGAAAGCTTGATTTTTATCTTCAGGCTTGCCAAGTGCAACTTGATCAATACAAACCATCGTATCCGAGGCCAGTATGACGTGCTCTGGACCAACGTCTGGAAATGTTTTCAAGCACTGATCAGCCTTTCGTCTGGCAATGTCGATTATTTGCTCATCCAGACTTAAATTTTTCTGTGGAATTTCCGATACATATACTGGAAAAGGAATAAAAAAATAATGTGCATTTTTTAAAATTTCTGAACGACGCGGAGACTGTGAAGCAAGTATTAAAGTTTTAAGCATATTTTTTTATTATACCAAAAAGAGGTTGTATGGGTAGTACCGAATTAATGTTATTCACAGGGCTTATTTTAGCCGGTGGTTCTGTATATTTATTTTTGTCTTCATTGCTGGCAGGTCGTCCTGGCGCCAGTCAATTGTCATGGGCAAGTGGCACAGAGCCTATCAAATCAAAAAATGGCGTGATCAATATTTGTCGTCCATTAGTGCACCAATTCACTATGCAGCACGCTGCAAAAATAAAATCAGAAAAATACAGAAAAAAAATACGCCAACTCATCAAGGTCGGCGGCCTTTCAAGTGAATTAAATGAGGATGAATTTATTGGCCTGCAAATATTTTTAGGTTTTGCAATGCCTGTATTTTTATTGATTATGAATTTTTCGTTGGATCTTGGTTTTTCACCAGCTGCAGTTATTGGGCTAGGTTTTATTGGGTTTTTTATGCCCGAGATGCATTGCAAAGGCTCGAAAAAAAACCGCGAATTGTCAGTGCGAATTGACATGCCATTTTTTATTGATTTACTAGCGCTTTCTGTTGAGGCTGGCCTTGATTTTTTCGGAGCCATCCAAAAAATTGTCGATAAGGCTGAAGGTCAGAATTCAGTTCTGGCTGAAGAATTAAAAATTGTTTTAAAGGATATTAAAATTGGCTCATCAAAAGCAGATGCATTAAAAGAACTTGCTGCGCGACTTGATATGCAAGAGATGACAAGTTTCGTGGCGGTGCTGATTGATGCTGAGGCCACAGGTGCCAGTATTTCGCAAGTACTTAAAGATCAATCTGTGCAAATGCGTATGGAACGTTTTGTGCGCGCAGAAAAAGCCGGGGCTAGGGCCTCGCAATTAATTTTAATTCCGTTGATGTTGTTTATTTTGCCAGCCGTTTTTATTATGGTTTTCGGACCTGTCGCCGTAGCCGCGATTTATGGGGGCAAATAACTCTATGGAAAAACTATATAAAATTACGAAAAACACAAATGATGAAAAGGCTGACCTGCTGATTGAAAACTTAGAAATTATTGATTCATTTTTTGGTCGCGCAAAAGGTTTGCTGGGTCGCCAAAATTTACCAATGGACCAAGCTTTGTGGTTTAGGCCAGGTAATAATATTCATACATTTTTTATGAAATTTGCAATTGACTGTATTTTTGTTAATAAAAGTTTAAAGGTTGAAAAAGTTTTCTCAAAAGTAGGGCCTTTTCGCCTTATTGGGCCCGTCTGGAAAGCCAGTTCATTCATCGAATGTTCTGAGGGCTTCATTGAAAAATGGGATATTAAACCAGGGGATCAACTGTATGTGGTCAATTAGAGTTTTATCCGGAGCACAAATTGGTCAAATCTTTGATTTAAAATCAGGTAAGAATACCTTTGGTCGCAGTCAAAATTGCGATATTAAAATTCAATCTTTAGGTATTTCAAAAGAGCACTGTGAATTTCATGTTTATAAAGATAAAATGATGATCGTCGATTTAAAATCAAGTAATGGCACATTTGTAAACGGTGTCAAAATTCAAAATTCAATAGTGCACTTGGGTGACAAATTAAGTCTTTTTGATGTCATTATGGATATCATACCATCGCCTGATATCAGGCCACGTGCAGTTGTTACAACACAGCAGTCACCAGTTCAACAGATGCAACAACCGATAACGACCAATATGTTGCAAGCTCAACCACAAATGCATAACGGTGCAAACGCGTATCAACAGTCCGTATATCAAGAGATGTCACAAGAATCAGCTCCAACAAATGTTGTGGCCGCACAACCTACAATTTCGGTAGGACAAAAAATTGAAAATTATATTGAAGGTATCGTGATGCCATCAATATATAAATTATCAATTTTATTGCCTTTTAAACAGGTTTTGTTAGGTTTCATTTTAATTTTCATTATAGGTGTTACACTGTTATCATTAATACCTCTGAATATAGTGACCAAAGAATCGAACTTTAATGAAGCTGCCAAACGCGCAAAATCGGTTGCGCGCGCAATGGCGCGAATCAACGAATCCGCATTATTGTCGGGACAGTTTAATAGTTTAAATGTGTCCGATGCTTTAAAAGAAGACGGCATCAAAGAAGCTTTTATTATTCAGCAATCTGACGGTGCTATTATTGCTCCATCAGAAAAAGCAGGGCGGGAAGCTTCAAAGCCATTTATAACTCAGGCCAGAAAAGAGGCCAAATCAGCAGTCGGTTTAATTGATTCAAACACAATTGGTGCCACACATCCAATTGGTGTTTATGATGTGAACTCTGGTGAATCGATGATTAAATATCACGCGATTGTCTATTACGACATTAGTTCATTAGGTGTTGATCAAGGGCGAGTGGTCAGTTTGTTTATGCAAACCCTTGTTATCGCATCTGTTCTGGGGATCTTTTTATTTTTAATTTTCGCAAGACTTATCCAGTATCCGATTGTTTCACTGAATAAACAAATTGATCAAGCTTTGCATGAGAAAACGGATCGCACAGAGGTTTTATTTGACGATCCTGAGTTTCAAAAGGTTGTGACCAACGTAAATTTAATTTTAAATCGTATGTGGAATGGTATTAGCGAACAAGATGCCGTGAAACCGCAGCAGAATCGTGATCTTGAATTTATTAATATACTCGAGATTGTAATGCAGCCGGCGATTGTTATTTCAAATCAAGGTGTTGTGATTGCATTAAATTCACAATTCGAACAGATATCACAAATGAATAAAGAAAATTTAATTCAACAAAATTATAATACAATTACCGATCCCGCTTTAATGCAAAATATCCAAGCATTGATTGCACGTGCCGAAGCTTCGCCCTACGAAAAGCACACAGATCGCATTCCTTTTTCCCAATTTGAATGTACGATTTCAATTCAAGCAAGTCTTGGAGCAAGTGGCCAGCCCGAATATTATTTTATGACTTTAGCTAAAATCGAGGTCGAATAATAATGTCAGAAGCATTGAAATTGAAACCACAGATTGAAATAAAGCTTGTGATCCAAAAGGGTCCACATGCAGGTCAGCGGTTTTCATTTTCAAAAAAAGAAATTATGATCGGTCGGTCTCCGGAAAATGATATCGTGCTATTAAATGATCCACTGATTAGTCGGCAACACGCAAAAGTTATTGTCATTGGTACAGACGTCGAAATCATTAATTTGAGTCAAAAAAATTTAATTTTAGTTCAAGGTGAAGCCGTACAAAAATGGAAGCTGATAAATTCAGGGACGTTCACAGTTGGTGATACTGAATTTCAAATCCAATTTGATCTCGGTCAAAGCGTTGTTCCCGTGCAGCCAACGCCGTCTCGGTTGCAGGTTGTAAAACCACCGCAAGAGATGATGATAAAGCCCACAGCTTTGGCGACAGCGCCGCACAAAACACTTCAGCATCAACAATTTCAACAACAGAGCAGGCCTTATACCGCACCGAAGGCGTTGGCACCCACCAGTTTTTTATCAAATCCGAAAGCTAGATTTTATCTTATTTTAGCAATAGTTGCTGTTGCCGCCTATTTTTATTTCAATTCGGCTACTAATAAGGCCGTTAAAATTGATAAGAAATCGATTCTGAAATATGAAGACGAGATTTCTATAAAATTAAATTCAAAAAATGAAAAAGAGAGTTTGAAAAAGATTGAAAAACTGTATGAGCTTAAAAACTCGCCGACAGCATTGCGGGCAGAAGAAAACTTTATTAAGGGAATGCGTGATTATCAACTTGCAAACTACTCAAGAGCCCAAGAATTTTTTCAAGTGGTTTTAAATTTGCAGCCCGACCATGTCTTAGCAAAAAGGCACGTGTATTTATCAAAAGTACGTTTTGACGAGGTCCTAAAAGCAAAATTAATGCTTGGAGAAAGTTATTATCAGAAGCATAATTTTAAAATGTGCCAATCATTGTATGAACAAGTTTTGAATATGCTGCAAGGTAAAAGCAGCGATCAAAATTTTCAACTTGCAACAGCTATGGTTGAGAAATGTAAATTTGCCTCAGAGGGTATTCGCTAATGCCAAGATTAAAAATTTCACTTCGTGGTGCACAGATCAGCGATATTGGTCTAAATCCAGCGCGTGAATATATTGGCGGTCGAAAAGAATCCTGTGATATTCGGTTGCAGGCGGAAAAGGGTATTTCGCGCGAACATTTTAAAATTAAATACCAAGACGGTCGTTGGATGATTTTTTCACTGTCTCGTTTCGGCGAAGTTTATTCGCAGGGGCAACGTGTTGAAACAATTGCTCTAGAGCATGGCCTAACATTTCAAGTTCCGCCCTATGATTTTCAATTTTCTGATGTACCTGACTCTCATGTCTCTGAATCTTATGTCCCAGCGGCAATTGGTGAAAATGAACGAACTGTCTTAGGGGCGACACAGCAGGTTCCATATATTAAAATGCTGGCCGCCAATGGCCAAATTCGTGAAATGTTGCGCCTTGAAGTCGGCGATTCATGGGTGGCAGGACGTGATCCTTCATGCCAAATTACGATTGCCGATCAACGGGTCAGTCGTAGGCAGTTCGAAATCAGAAAAATAAATGGTATATATACAGCCATTGATCTGGGCAGCGTGAATGGTACTTTTTTAAATGGCACTCCGATTTCGTCAACAGACCCGCAGGCTTTAAAAAGTGGTGATGCTATCAGCGTTTTAGATAACATGATGTATTTTGAATTACACGATCCCAACTTTCAATATCGAATGGATCGTCTTGAAATTCCACCGTTGCAAATGATTCAAAATGATGAACAGTTTGTGGATGATATGAATCATCAGCGCCCACCACAACAGGGCCAAGAAGCTAGGATGTTGCAGCAAATTGAACAGCCTTATGTCGATGATCAAATGCACCAACAATTTGATCCCAATGGTGGTCCGTTCACAGGAATGCCAAATCAAGGGCAAGATGCAAATCAATTTTATTCATTTCAGCAAGAGTCAGCGCCAGTAACCACGACAGGTTGGCAAAAATTTAAAAATAACAAACCACTCGTCGCTGTTGTGGCATTACTGTTTTTAGGTGCAGTATACTTTGCCAGTGAATTTTTGAATTCACCCGCTGAAAAAGCAAAAAGCACACAAAATTTAGAATCGACAGATCCCTTTTTAAGACTTGCACCTAAAGAGCAAAAAACAATTTCTGATCTGTATAGCCTTGCGCAAAAATCGATGCTTCAGCAAAAGTATTCTTTTGCTAAAGAAAATTTAGATAAAATTCATCAAATATTACCAACAGGTTATCAAGACTCAAAAGCGATGTTAGAAGAATCTGTGACCAGCGAACAAATATATCTGAGTCAGCAAGAGCAAGAACGCCTCGAGAAAGAAAAGGCTGAACAAGCTAAAAAAATTGCTGAAACTGCTGTTGTCTGTAAAAAACTTTTAGGGCCAAATGTGACAATTGATATTATGAAAGAATGCCTGGCACCCATTGCCTTGATCGATCCAACGAATTCCGAGTATATTAAGTTAATCAGCGAAGCAGAAAAAGTTGAAAGTGCTAAAAAAGCCAAAGCTGATCAAGAGCTTACTTATCAGTCGCAAGTGATGGCCCTAGAGAGTTTATTTTTGAAAGCTGAAAAAGTACAGTCTGATGGCTTTCCCTATAAAGCGATCAAGGCCTACAAAGCGGTTATAGCTTCAGATTTTCCAGACACAAATCAACTTAAGGAAAAGTCTAAAAAAAGAATTTCATATATCGAAAAAAAAATCGAATCTAGAACGGCTGAAAACCTAAAGCAAGCAGATGTGTTTTTACAGCAAGGTAAACTTAAAGATGGCGTACTCGCCTTGCGTGCGGCCTTAGTTTATGATCCTGATAATAAAACTGTTAAAGAAAAAATTGATAAAAATACAAATGATCTGCGACGTCAAGTTATGGTTATGTACCAAGAATCTGTCATTGATGAAAACTTTGGTCATATTGATGGTAATGAAACGCGTCCAGGAGCTAAAGATAAATGGAAGAAAATTATTGAACTTGATCTAGATGACGGTGAATATTATCGCAAGGCATTTATTAAACTGCGACGATACGGAGCTTTTTAACGGAGGAATCACGATGAAAATAAGAGTCCTCGGCTTAAGTGAAAAATATAAATTTCCACAAACTCAAGTACATTTGCTTTTAAATGA
>JAYVKY010000244.1:0-2936 GCA_043767965.1 Pseudobdellovibrionaceae bacterium | reverse complement strand
TTTTTTGCGCCTGTTGGCCTTGGACAGTTAATAATTGTGAATTGAATTCGTCGATATTTGTATTCAATAAAAACAAAATTTCTTCAGCTTTAATAATCTTACGTTGAAGTTCTTTAATTTCGTTGTTGATGCGCTTAGTTTCTTCTTTATAATTGAATTTTTTTTCAGTTTGAATATTTAGTGCGTGGTTGCTTTTTTGAACTTTTTGATCACTTTCTGTATAGCGTTCTTTCAAGGCGCCCTTTTCAAGGCTCCATAAATAATCATCATAAGTGCCAGGGAATAATTCGACCGAGCCATTTCTAATTTCAAGAATTTGATTCGATACGCGACTGATAAAGCTGCGATCATGGCTGACAACAATTAATGTACCCGCATAATTTGATAAGGCTTCTGCTAGTGCATTCACCGTATCAAAATCCAAGTGATTTGTCGGCTCATCCATCAGTAAAAAGGGGTGCTTTTGCAACAAAATTTGCCCTAAAGCCACACGTGTTTTCTCGCCACCCGATAAAACTTTAACTTTTTTGTATATGGTGTCACCAGAGAATAAAAGTGAACCTGCGATATTTAAAATTTCTTGGGCTGTTGAATCTTTATAGGCTTTTTTTTGTAGTGAATCTAAAACAGTGTCTTCGGCGCACAGATCTTCTGTTAAGTGTTGCGCAAAATACGCCAGCGTAACGTTGTAGCCCAGTTTTTGTGTTCCATGTAGCAGCGGTATGCGACCTGCGATTGATTTTAATAACGTTGATTTCCCTGCGCCATTAAATCCCACGATTCCAATACGCTGATTTTTTTCGATACGAACGCTTACATTTTTTAAAATAATATTTTCGTTGTAACCTAAATTTGCATTTTCTAGGGTTAAAACTTCTTTACCTGTTTGAATAGGGATCGGTAAATTAATGCGTGCCCGTGTTGGCAGCGCTTTAATTTCAATTTTTTCCATTTTATCCAGCTGTTTCATTCGTGATTGGGCTTGGCGTGCCTTGGTCGCCTTGGCCTTAAACCGATCAACAAAATCTTGAATATGTTTTCGTTTGGCGTCTAAATTGGCTGCTTGCGAAGCCAAAACTTTTTGAAGTTCGGCCTTTTGTTCGAAATAATCATCAATGTGCCCTGGGAATTTGGTGATTTCTTCGGATTCGACCTCGAGGGTGTATTCTGTGGTTCGGCGTAAAAATTCACGGTCATGTGAAATTAATAAAAATGCCTGTTTATAATCTTGTAAAAATTTTTCTAAGGTTAAAATACTTTCGAGATCTAAGAAATTCGTGGGTTCATCCAATAACATTAGATCGGGCTCTAAACCAATCAGGTATAATAATTTCATTCGCATGCGATAGCCGCCGCTGAGGTCGCTGAGTTTTTTTTGAAAATGATTTTCTGACAGGCCAAGGCCTAAGCCAATTTGTTTAAGGTCCCAAATAGGTTTTAGGCAATTATTTTGCAGATATTGTTCGGCAGTTTCAGTCAGGCTCCATTCGGATTCTTGTTCAAGGTATCCGATGCGGAGCCCATTTAATTTTGTAATATCGCCTGAATCTAAAGTTTCATGGCCCACGATAATTTTAAATAATGTGGTTTTGCCAGCACCATTGGGCCCGATAACACCAACGTGTTCGCCTTGGTTAATTGAAAAACCAGCTTTGTTAAATAAAATTTTTGCGCCGTATTGCTTTGTCGCATTGTGTACTTGCAGAAGATTCAAATAAAGTCCTTCATATTTATATATTGACCCCTGTTTTTATACGCTATCTAATTTTACTAAACAAGGATGGTCCAATGAAATTTATAATACATGTTGCTCTTATTTTATGTACATTCAGTGCTCATGCAAACACGCCAAATTTTATTTTTTGCATCGAAGGAAGCCCCTCGTCATTTAACCCGCAACTGGTTAGCGACGGTGTTAGCATGAACGCCAGTTCGCAAACAGTATTTAATCGATTGGTCGAATTTAAACCCGGCGGCACTGAAATTATACCAGGTCTTGCTGAATCTTGGGTGGTTTCAAATGATAAAAAAACATATACTTTTAAATTACGAAAAAATATTTCGTTCCATTCAAATTTGTATTTTAATCCAACGCGCAGTTTAAATGCTGATGATGTTGTTTATACGTTTAAATCTCAGATGGATACCAAGCATCCATTGGCAATTCCTGCGGCTAACTATGAATATTTTAAAGCTATGGAGCTTGATCAATTAATCTCTGATATTAAAAAAACAGATGATATGACTGTTGTTTTTGAGCTGAAACACCCCGAAGCCCCATTTTTGGCAGACCTGGCAATGGACTTTGCCAGCATTCAATCTGAAGAATATGCACAAAACCTTATTAAATCAGGTAAGGGTTTAAAAGCTTTAGAAACAAACCCTATTGGCACAGGCCCATTTGTTTTTAAAAGTTATCAAAAAGATTCAACAGTTAAATTTTCAGCCAATGAAAAATATTTCAAAGGAAAACCACAAATCGAGAACTTAATTTTTGTGATTGTTACAGACTCTACGGTGCGTGCGCAAAAAATGAAATCTGGTGAATGTAATGTCATGAGCGAACCACAGCCGCAGGATATCGAAAATTTTTCTAAAAATGCTAAACTTAAAGTTTTATCTACTGAAGGACTAAACGTCAGTTACATCGCCTTTAACACAGATAAAAAGCCATTTGATAATTTAAAAGTCCGTCAAGCGTTAAGCATGGCCATGAATCAAAAATCGTATTTGGATGTCATTTATCGCAATCAAGCGGGCATGGCAAAGAACCCAATCCCACCGACAATGTGGTCATATCAGAAATCCACTGTTGAAAATAAATTTGACATTGCTGCTGCAAAAAAATTATTAGCTGATGCGGGTTTAAAAGACGGCTTTGAAACAGAGCTTTGGACGCTGCCAGTTTCAAGACCCTATTTACCCAACGGAAAAAA
>JAYVKY010000243.1:0-10874 GCA_043767965.1 Pseudobdellovibrionaceae bacterium | reverse complement strand
CACCTGGAAGAGCTTCCAGCTCTTTTTGGGTTGCTGTATTTAAATCCACTTTTGTTAATGCAAAAACTGACGTAGAAAAAAGTGCTAAAACTAAAACTGCTGCTGATAACTTTGAAATAAATTTAATGTGATATTCCTTATTAATAAGATTGTTTGAATTAACCGATTTTTCCGTTTGGCGTTAATTTGTCGATAATTTGTGGCAAATGCGTTGCGATCTGAGCAGAAACTATTTCAGGTGTGACGCCGATTTTATCAGCCAATTCTTTAACTTTTGCATTTCCAAAAACTTTTTGAATAGCTTCTGAAGTGATTGGCATATTTGCGCCGGTTGCTACCCAACTTTTTGCGGCCTCGCCAAAACCTTTTTCTTGAAAATTTTTAACAATACCATCAATACCACCGTTTTGATCGATCAAACCTTTGATCATTGCTGCTGCTGGTGATTTTTGTCCTAAGAAACTTAACGCCTGATCTTTGATTGTATCAATTAGACCCATTTAAATTCTCCTTTTTATTCTGTTTAATGACGTTATTTTTTTAACATTCAATACGAAATAATGCAACTTTTAATATCTGAGAACCCTGATTGTATTGGGATACAACAGATTTCGTAGAAAATAAATTTACAAAAACTGAGGTGCAAAAAATTTAATTCACTGGGTCACAGATTTTAAAACAGAAAATTACAACATGCCCTAATCAGTCAACTCATAGATTTTCTGCATGACTCGATTCATCTAAATTCATGTGAAAATGAATTATCTTATGCCAAATTTAATTTGTTGTTTCACTGTTGTCGGGAAAAACTTATTTGACAGGTATTCGTTCCCAGACAACTTCAGGATATTGAGTCTCATTCAGTGCCACCATTTTGTAAGTGGTCATTTTTAATTTTGCAGTTAAATTTAAAAACTCAATCCCAGAAATTTTGTGAATAACCAAAACCAGGTAAAATTTTACATTATCATTATGATGAATTTACGATTGATCGCCTGATTAAATATTTAGAACCGCCGATGTCGATTGAGCAATTACGAAATAATGTGACACCTACGAATACGCACCACGCAAAAACTTAGAACTTATATGTCTGATATCTGTCTATTTCTTTAGCCCCTCTAGAAAAATTTTATAGCGATCACTCATTCCTTCTTTCGCAGACCAAGTTTCAATAGATTTCAACTTAACAGGGTGATTCCGTGCAACCATAAGAGCTTGCTGAAGACTTTGCCTGTCTTTCCAGTGATAAAACGCAGCTAGTCTATCCATTACACATTGCGTGGGAGAAAGAAGCTTTAACGTAAAATTACCACTTTTGATTTTTCCTTCCGGCTTCATCGGCTCATCACCAATTACTAACTCATATCCAGGAAATTCAACTGTGAATGAACACTCGTCATGATAAAAATCTTTACCTAGATTTTTGAAACCCAAACTTAACATAGCTGCTTTTATGGATTGGTGCTCGGTTTGACTCAAAAAATCTGCATCTTTGGAAACATATTTTCCTTCAGAATAAATAGATACAACAGCTCCACCAGTCAAAATTACATCAATATTTTTTTCTTGCAGAGCTTTTGCAACAGTTATTGCAAAATCCTGCAAAGACATTTTTTTAGTTATTTTCTTCACAACGTTTTACCCGTTCTTCGAGGCCGTCTGCGCTGTCGATAGTATTTTTCTTGTTCTGTTTTAGATACAAGAGAAAGTATTTTTTCTAAAAAAATCTCTAGTTCTTTTTTATAAGGACAGCGTGGATTGATCTGAAACATTCTGATATTTCCCACGCTGCGACCAATAAGCACCCCACCCGCCTCTAATCGTACGAGCTGTTTTCTAACTTGCGATTTAGGCAACTCAAAAGTTTGAGCTATACCTGACGTATGGCCTTCACCATAGTTTACAATATAAAGTAACGTTTTTTCTGCTGTTTGGTTTCCAAGAAGACTTTCTATCATTTTCAAATAGTATCATAAAGTAGTACGAATAGTCTACTAAATAGTACGATTATATTAGACAATGTAAGAAGCGAGCATCCAAAAATGGACCTCATGCTAGTCTAAAACATGATGTAGCTTTGTCCTGCCCGCCACAGATCATAATTAGACTGAACAGCAGAACCCTTATCCCCAGCTCTTCGCCCGATTGAAAACAACTGAATAAAATTTTTCAAAATCTGGCAAATGTTTATTTACGATCGAGTTTACAATTTCGGGTTTAACTTCACTGTAATCATGAACAGATATATTTCTAAAACCAACCATGGAGCACATTTGCGAGCACAGAACATCGTCGATGACACTGTATTTTTTGAGTATTTCGAATCCTGCTTTGTAGGTATTTGGCAAACCCAACCCCTCTTTCGATATGACTATGTTAGCAAGATCAATACAAGCTTGAATGGCTCGTTGCAAATTGAGCTCGTAGATGTGTTGCTTGAAATGAAGATCTGACTCTTTGGCCGTCGCTTTTTCAACAGCGTACAGACAATTTTTAATGATATTTATCTTTGATAAAACAACATCCATCTCAGACATATTTTTTCCTTACAAGAATATTTTCTTCAATTATTTTTCGGCTAAATTTAAAATCTGAATACTCGGACATTTTCTGAGCTCTCCAATTTAAATGCTCCCCTTTATTCGATTCATTTAAGAAAACCAATCGACCTGTTTCTAAAACTTGGGCTGCGAAAATAATATCAATTTTATTAAGACTGACCAGCTCGACATCGCGTTGAAAGCGATCTTCAAATTTGAATTTTATTTTAATCAGCTCATTAAACTCTGGAATATTTTTCCAAAAAACTGCGAAGTCTAAATCGCTTTGATCGTTGAACCTATCAGTACCAAAAGACCCCATCATATAAATAAATTCAGCGTTATCTGAAATATCAGCGAGAACGGAATCAATAACAGTCTGAAATTCTAATTTTGTGGGCATAGTCTTATTTAGTCATGTGTTTCTAAAAAAGTACAGCGTTAGCCCTTATTTAGCCTTTGCAGAGAAAAATGATTCGTATTTAAAGGTTGTAAGTATTTAATTTCATTCTTAAAAAACCATTTAAAGAAGAAAAATGGCGGAGTGAACGGGACTCGAACCCGCGGCCTTCCGCGTGACAGGCGGACGTTATAACCAACTTAACTACCACTCCGTTAAGATTAATAAATGTGAATCAGTAATATATACGAACCCAATCCCGAAGTTCAATATAAATCTCTTGGCTTGCGCAAAAATAACGCACAAAATGGGCTGACTCAGGCCCTACATCACGCTAGCATAATTGGAAAACAACCGCTAAAGGATGAAACTATGAAATCGACGCTACTTTTAATCACAACTTTGTTATCTATCACGGCCTTTTCTGAAACTGCAACACTGACTGTTGATGGCATGCACTGCGGAGGCTGTAAAAAAATGGTCACAAAAGCTGTTTGTAATGATTCAAAAATTTCCGAATCACTTTCAGAATGCTCAGTTAGCGTAAATGAAGAAACACAAAAAGGTACAGTTATTTTAAAATCAAAAGAGTCAAAAACAATTAATATAGCCGCCGTCGAAGCCGCGATTACCTCTGCCGGCGAAGATTATAAGGTTTCAAAAAAAGATATCAAAAAATAATTCCTGATGACAAATTCACCTGACGACCACAAGACAGAAAAAAAAAGCACACACGCCTTTGAAAAAATCGATCACCTGTTTTGGCTTGATATGGAAATGTCGGGCCTTGATGTAAATAAAGAAGTCATAATTGAAGTGGCCTGTATTGTTACGGATTTAAATTTTAAAGAGCTTGAAACTTTTGAAACCGTGATTAAGCAACCACAGATTTACTTGGACAGTATGGATGCCTGGAATACCGAACACCACGGAAAATCGGGCCTGACGGCCAAGGTACCCAACGGAATGCTGCCTGAAAGCGCTGAATTCAGGCTGTGTGCCCTGATCGATAAGTACTTCCCCACGTGGCGCACTGACAAAAAAGCGCGCCCTATTTTGGCTGGGAATTCGATTATGCAAGACCGTTTGTTTATTGATAAATATTTTTTAAAACTTTCTGAAAGGCTGCATTACCGCATGGTTGATGTCAGCTCTTGGAAAGTGATCATGAATAATAAATTTCAGCGCGTGTACAAAAAACATAATTCGCACCGAGCGCTCGATGACATTCGGGAAAGCATCGGTGAACTTCGTTATTATATGGATCAAATACAACCCTAATTCTTATAATTTATTTTTGATAAGCCTTGAGAATTCAAGTTCATTTTCGGCTTGTTTGCGGACTTCTTTTGAAAGGTCATTGGATTTCATTTCAAGCAAGCGCTCAATCGACAGTTGTGGGCTGGATGTACTGTAAAATCGGACCATCTCGTTTTCAGAGTGACTTAATTTTAAAATTAAATCTTTTGGTGAATTTTTATTTGCAATGATCGCCAGTTGATAATCAATATTGTTCATATCCGCATGTGCCCGAAGCACGGCCTCGGGGCAATCTGATTTTGATAACATTGTGATTGTCTTTAAAAATTCAGAATCATGATTTTTTAAAATATAAATACGACCAGTTAATATGAGAATACTAATCACTAGCGCTAGCTTTACAAAATGTTTTTTATTTTTAAACTTAAAAATCTCGGTCAAGCAGTAAACTAAAATACACACGGCGATCATCGTCAGGCTGACGAACAACGGAAAAAACGAAATCACTGACCCCACTGCATTCCATAATTTATGATCAATCGCTTCTGAATACTGTGAATTAAAAAATAAAAATTCACAAATTATAACGACAATGCCCACGCTTAAGATCACGGGGACATTTAAATTAGTAAATTTGCGTTTTAAAAATATGCTGCCGAAGATCAAAAGACCTAACGGCAGAATTAATAGACCAGCGTATATAATAACAATCATTATAAAACTGAGTGTGATTTAGTATCTATAGTGTTCGGGCTTAAAAGGCCCGTTTACTGTGGTATCTAAGTATTTGGCTTGCTTCGTTGATAATTTCGTTAAGTTTGCACCCAATTGACCAAGATGAAGTGCTGCGACTTTTTCATCAAGATGCTTTGGCAAACGCGTGATAGCGACTTCTGTATACTGTGCGCGATTTGTATATAATTCGATTTGTGCTAAAACCTGATTTGTAAATGAGTTACTCATTACAAATGAAGGGTGCCCTGTTCCGCAGCCCAAATTAACCAAACGACCTTTGGCCAATACGATAATTTGATTTCCGTTTTTTAAGGTATGAATATCAACCTGAGGTTTTACTTCGCGTGATTTTGAATTTTTATTCAACCATGCCATATCGATTTCAATATCGAAGTGGCCGATATTACAAACAATCGCGTTGTCTTTCATTTTTGCAAAATGTTTTTCAGTGATGATGTCACAACATCCCGTTGCCGTAACAAAAATATCAGCAATAGAAGCGGCCTCTTCCATCGTAACGACTTGAAAACCCTCCATGGTAGCTTGCAATGCGCAAATGGGATCGACTTCGGTAATTAAAACCCTGGCGCCCAAACCCTTCATGGAAAATGCAGAGCCCTTGCCGACATCACCGTAACCCGCAACAACCACAACCTTACCTGCAATCATCACATCCGTTGCTCGCTTAACACCATCAGCTAACGATTCGCGGCAGCCGTACAAATTATCAAATTTTGATTTTGTAACAGAATCATTCACATTGATCGCCGGAACTTTTAATTTGTTATTTTTAAGCATTATTTCTAAATTGTGAACGCCGGTTGTTGTTTCTTCTGATAAACCAATAATTTTCTTTAAGATGTGAGCATATTTTGGTAAGTGCATCATGTTTGTTAAGTCCCCTCCATCATCCAGAATTAAATTATAACCTTCAGCACCCCAACCCGTGATTGTTTGCTCGATACACCAGCTTGACTCTGCCTCGGTTTGGCCTTTCCAAGCAAAAACTGGAATTCCAGCTGCAGCGATAGCAACTGCTGCTTGGTCTTGCGTTGAAAAAATATTACAAGATGACCAACGGATTTTTGCACCTAAGTGAATTAAAGTTTCAATCAACACGGCGGTTTGAATTGTCATGTGTAAACAACCCGCGATGCGAGCGCCTTTTAAGGGCTGCTGTTTGCCAAATTCTTTACGTAAAGCCATTAAACCTGGCATTTCTTTTTCAGCAATATTAATTTCTTCACGTCCCCATCTGGCAAGATCTGCGAAAACGGCCGGGTTTTCCATTGCTGTCTTACAGACTACATAATCAGGCTTTGTTGTTTTTGTATTTTTTGCCAAGGCCTTGACCGTCATTTTTGTGGCTGTTTTTACAGTGGTCTTCGTAGTGGTCTTCTTTGTTGTGATATTTTTTTTGCTCATCGTTTTCTCGCTTGATTGTGTTCTCATTTTTATTTTCCTTTTTTATTCAATCGTTAAAATTTCGTAACCTTTATCTGTAATTAGTAGCGTATGTTCAAACTGGGCTGACAGCTTTCCATCTTTGGTTTCATAATATTTAATTGTCGAATTAGCGATCGGCTTTTCAATAAATTCATCCGTACCTTGATTGACCATTGGTTCGACTGTAAAACATGTCCATGGAACAATTTTTTCGCCTTTACCTTTTTTACCAAATGCAGGAATAAAGGGGTCTGCATGAAATACGCGCCCTATACCGTGCCCACCGATTTCTTTAATAGTGGCATAACCCCGACGAGTCACATATTTATTTGTTTCAAAACCAATATCACCTGTAAATCCGTGCGGCCTGACAGCCTCTATACCAACCATCATTGCCTTGTAAGCCGCATCAACAATGTCTTTGGCCGCTTCGGTGACATTGCCGACCATGATAGTTTTTGAGGTATCCCCAAAAAAACCATCTTTAAGGACCGTCACATCGATATTTAAAATATCACCATCTTTAATTTTGTATTCACTGGGTAAGCCATGACAAACAACTTTATTCACAGAAATGCACGTTGCTTTCGGATAACCGTGATAACCCACGCAAGCCGAAATAGCATTTAAAGATTTAGTGTAATCATCAGCGATTAAATCTAGCTCATTCGTTGTTATGCCAATTTTAACAAATTTTTCTGCGTAATTTAATACTTTGGCAGCCAATTGACAGGCGATGCGCATTTTTGCGATTTCTTCCTTGTTCAGTGGTGCTTGCGGACGTTGATTTGACATCGAAACATTGTAAATGAAATAAGTGAATTTGGCTAGAGCTGACTGTTGTTATACTTGAATGACATGCCGAAAATAACCAACTAAGACGACCCTGCTGGGTGTACAAATAATAAAAAAGGCTGGGTTACCCCAGCCTTTTCATAATTTTAAACCTTTAGAGTTTAAAAATTACTTTAAATGCTTAGAAACAAGTTTTGTCATTTCGAACATAGAAACTTGTTTTTTACCAAATACTGGCATTAATTTATCGTCAGCATTGATGTTTCGACGATTTTTAGCATCTTGAAGATTGTTCTTCTTGATGTAAGCCCATAATTTTTTAACAACTTCAGTACGAGCCAAAGGTGCTGCGCCGACAACTGCTGCTAAAGTTGCAGATGGAGTCAAAGGCTTCATGAACGCAAGATTTGGCTTACGCTTAGTAGCAGGTTTCGCTGTTTTAGCAGCTTTCTTTACAGGAGCTGCTTTTTTAGCAGGAGCTGCTTTTTTTACTGTAGCTTTTTTTACTGTAGCTTTTTTAGGAGCTGCTTTCTTTGCTGTCTTTTTTGCCATTTTAAATTCCTCCGTTAAGGGTTGTTAAGGCATTGTTGTTACGTTTCGTTAACAATTTTTATTCTAAATTTTTCGACTTACGTCTTAATTTACTTAAGTCTAAGACAAAAAAAAACCTTTTGTCGAGGGAAAAAATACATTTTTTTCATTTTTTTAAAAAAATTGGGGTTTTCCCCTCTGAAAATCATGTTTTTCAGAGGGGAAACCACACCCCATGACTTTTTTCGGACCTTTTCAAGCCTTATCCCCCTCTGAAAATAGCCGATACAGAGATATGAACAAAGCAGATAATCACTTAAACTTCAGTGAAATTCTAGAAAATACTGTTCAATCCGAATCTAAAATAACTACTGAAAACGACTTCCAAACCAACATGGAATGGTCATCTGATATTGAACCCATGCACTTGTCATATTTATTGGGCATCGTTGAAATACATACAAATTTGCCAATTTCACCTATGAAAAACCCTTATTTAAAGTATATTAGGACAATTCAGAAACCAGATTATATTTTAACGGTGAAACTTGAAATAGCCTTTGAATTGATCAACCGGTATTTACCCGCATCACAAAAACTGTTAAAAAACTTTAATCTGACACAGTTAAAACGCAGCTATAAAAAAGCGGCCTTACGCGCCCACCCCGATTGCGGCGGTACGCATGAAAGATTTTTGCAATTAAAATCAAGCCTTGAAATGCTGTTGGCTTTTTTACACGCAATCAAGTAAATATAACGAGTGACTATATATAGTAGCGTTATCCCCGAAAAACAGATTTTATTATGTACTTTAAATTCTACGTACCAACATAGCTCGTTCGGCCTACGGTACCTTTTTGCAAATCTTGGTGAGCATCAAAAGCAAGCTGAAATCTTAGAGTGGACAATCAAAGAAAATCCGCGAAATGTGGTTGAAAAAATTTTACTTCGTAAACCCCAAATCGTGGGCTTTAGTGTCTATATCTGGAATACCGAAGAGCTTTTCGAGGTCTGCACGATACTGAAACTGGTCGCGCCAGACGTGATTTTGGTTTTGGGTGGCTCTGAAATTTCATACGAAACCGAAACTCAGCGGCTATACCCGATCGCCGATTACATCATCTGTGGCGAGGCCGATTTTTTATTTAAGTCATTTTGCAATCAGATTTTGGGTGGCGTCTTGCCGTCGCAAAAAATCATCCGCGGGGACTTGCCCGATGTTAAAACAATTCAACTGCCCTATGACTTGTATACTGATGCAGATATCAAAAATCGGGTGATTTATGTCGAAGCCTCACGCGGATGCCCCTACAAATGTGAATACTGCCTGTCCTCGCTTGATAAGTCCGTACGCAGTTTTGATCTGAATATTTTTTTAACCGAAATAAAAAAACTGATGGATCGCGGCGCTAGAACATTTAAATTTGTTGATCGTACGTTTAACTTAAGCCCTACGACCTCAGTGACAATCTTAAATTTTTTCTTGCAGCATATCGAACTAGGATTATTTCTGCATTTTGAAATGGTGCCCGACCGACTGCCGACAGAAATTAAGGACCTGATTAGGCAATTCCCCGCTGGCAGTTTACAGTTCGAAGTGGGCATACAAACATTGAATCCTGAAGTGGCTAAGAATGTATCCAGAAAAAATGATTTACTGAAGGTTGAAGAAAATTTTAAATTCATTTTAAATGAAACCAAAGTTCATACCCATGCCGACCTTATTGTGGGACTGCCCGGGGAAACGATCGAAAGCTTCGGAGCTGGTTTTGATCGTTTGGCGCTGATGTCACCTGATGAAATTCAAGTGGGTATTTTAAAACGCCTGAAAGGCACCCCAATTATCAGACATGAAAAAGAATTTCAAATGCGTTACCAGGCCTTTGCGCCTTTTCAAATTTTATCAACCTCGACGATGGATTACGCCACACTTCAGCGTATGAATCGGTTTGCTAAATTTTGGGATCTTTATGCCAACAGTGGTGAATTTAAAAAATTTATTTCTGTTATACGGACACAACCTGGTTCATATTTTTGGAATTTTATGAAATTAGCAGATCAGCTGTCTGAAAAATATTCTGAAACCCATTCGATAGCGTTGGCTTCTTTGGCACAAGCGGCTTGGATGTATTTATTAAGTTTAAATTTTGATCTGGCGACAAGTTCAGAAATTATTATTCAAGATTACTGTGATGGCAGTAAAAAACGTGACTTACCGGTATTTTTAAAAAAATCGAGTGTTGATTTTTACTTAGATCAAAAAGTCGTTAGTGATTCAAAGTCACTGAAACAAAGACAGCTGAACCATTTAAGCTAAAGCCACATTCATAGAGCAGCTGCCTTCGGAATAAGCTTATTTTTCTGAGGCCGAACTTCTGAGGTTCATTTTTTTAACAAAGAAATCTTTTTCTAGTTTTTTATAAGCTTCATATTTGACATAGGTACCCAAAATTTTGGCCTGTTCGTCGACATTTGTTTTTTCAATTTCATTTAAATTTTCAATATCATTTTTAAAACGATCTTTTTTAAGTTTGGGGATGGCCTCTTGAATATTTTGTACCAGGGCTTTAGAATTCGAAATAACCTTGATCGTATTTTCTTCGGGGACTTTCCATTTATTTAAAAAATAGACTGTTGCAAATTTAACCCATTCTTTTTGGTATTTTTCGTTCAGATAGGTTTCAATAAAGTTTTCTGTAAAAATTGTCGATTGAACATAGGTGTCATGAAATTCTGCTGACTTTACAGGTATATATTTGTTTTCAATTTCTTTTTTTGATCTTATGCTGGCAATTTCGCGCAATTCTATTTGTAATGAATCTTGACTGAATTTAGCCGAAACAAAATTAAATATAAAATAGGCCGCAAAAGCCGAGGCAAAACCTGTAAAAATTAATTTTGTTTTTTCGACATTTTGTCGCTTTTTCCAATTATCTAATTGCAATTTATGTTTTGACTCGGAACCTGTAATGGCTGAACTTTTAACTTGAATAATTGAATTGATGATTTCGAAGTTTTTTTCAAAATCAAATGTTGATGTCTTTTTACTTTGTAATTCAAGTGTTGTTGCAATTTCTTGCGATAAATCAATACTTAATTTTTTAATACTTTCAGAATGCTGTTCGCGAATTTTCTGTAAATCTTTTAATTCGCTAGATTTAAAT
>JAYVKY010000242.1:0-4277 GCA_043767965.1 Pseudobdellovibrionaceae bacterium | reverse complement strand
CATCACCAACTTATTGATAGCGATCAGAAACTGAAAGAAGCGATGTCATTGAAAGACGCCTATGTATTACGTGTCGATAGCGTTCAATATGAAAAAACGACAGACAAAAAAAATCAAGTCCGACTTGAAATCAAATATTACGATGCAGATGCCAATGTACTGAAAGAATATTATTATTTAAATAGCCAAGAAAGTTTTACGGCATTTCAAATTAATTTTGTACGTATGCATAATCGAAGGCCCGAGCAAAAAATTGTGATTAATAATATCGATGATGTTTTAGATAAAAAAAATTTGTTCCGTCAACCATTGTTTGTGATTGCTAGAAAGCAGAAGTTTTTCTGGGCAGTGCGCGAAAAAATATTTGAATAGTATGTTCAGTAAACCAGTTGTCAGTTCTATCAGATAAGTTACTTTTATAACATAAGGGAAATGATCAAAATGAGCATTGAATACTGGGCTTGTCCTATCCAAGAATTATTCAAGACAATAGAATCTAGACAAGAGGGCTTGTCGAACGAAGAGGTCATCTTAAGGCAAAAGAAATTTGGCTTCAACGAAGTCATTAAATCAGAATCTTTTCAAGCTTTGTCTCTATTCATAGATCAGTTTAGAAGTCCGTTGATTTGGATTTTACTTTTTGCAGTTACAGTCTCGCTAGGTACTCGTGAATGGACAGATGCCATTGTAATTGCAGGTATTGTATTTTTAAGTTCAATTCTTGGATTTATTCAAGAGTACCGCGCATCAAGTGCTGTTAAAAAACTTTTGGCTCGAGTCGCGCACGTCATATCAGTTCGTCGCAACGGTCAAATTATGAATATCCCCGCCAGAGATATTGTTCCGGGCGATATCATACTTTTGTCTGCTGGCACTATGATTCCTGCAGATGGTGTACTCATAGAAAGTAAAGATATTTTTACCAACGAGGCGGCTTTAACCGGAGAACCGTTTCCGGTTGAAAAGCATGCCGGAGTTTCAGAAAAAATGGCCTCATTAGGTCAACAGGTTAATACGGTTTTTATGGGAACCTCTGTTCAAAGTGGTTTGGGAACAATGTTGGCTATAAGCACCGGGGCCCATACACATTTTGGAAAAATCTCAGTTGGGCTTGGCGAACGTCATGCAATTACGAACTTTGAATTGGGGCTTAAACAATTCGGCATGCTGCTAATGAAGGTGATGATTATTTTTGTTCTAGCGATTACAATCGGCAATTATTTTTTGAATAAACCCCTCGTTGAATTATTACTTTTTTCGATTGCGCTTGCGGTGGGATTGTCGCCAGAGCTTTTACCGGCAGTCTTAAGTTTAACTTTGACTAAAGGTGCACTTAAAATGGCACAGGTTGGTGTGATTATACGACGATTAAATTCGATCGAGTCACTGGGTTCAATGGATGTGCTTTGCTGCGATAAAACAGGTACTTTGACCGAAGGCCAAGTTGTTCTTTCTGATGCTGTAGATTGTAAAAAGCAGTCTTCTGATAAAATTGGAAAAATAGCGTACCTGAATGCTATTTTTCAGACGGGAATGAACAATCCGTTAGATAGCGCAATCATTTCAAGCCGCTGGGCAACGACTGAACTTTTAGAAAAATATAAAAAAATTGATGAAATTCCCTATGATTTTAATAGAAAAATTTTGACGGTTGTTGTTCGAGAAAAAATATTAGCCAAATTCGATCTGTTGATTGCGAAAGGGGCCGTCGCAAATATTTTAGCGGTCTGTACGCAAGTCAGAAATGCATCTCAAATAGAATTTCTGACCGAAGAATACCGCAATGAGCTTAGTAAAAATGTCTCGGTATGGGGTGAACAAGGTCTTCGCGTGATTGGGATTGCGACTAGTGAAGGCCAAGCAAAACAAGTCTATCATAAAGATGATGAAAAGAATCTGATCTTTGAAGGATTTCTTCTTTTAAAAGATCCACCTCATCCGGAAGCGCGACAAACATTAATGGATTTGCAGAAACTAGGCGTTGAAGTCAAAATCATTACTGGCGATAACAGGTACGTCGCTCAATCTGTGGCAAGTGCCGTGGGACTTACGCTGGGTGGAATACTAACCGGTTCAGAAATGGTCACAATGACCGATGAACAGTTTCACAATGCCGTTTGCCGAAATCAATTATTTGTTGAAGTCGACCCACAGCAAAAACATCTGATTGTGGCTCAGCTCAAAAAAATGGGTCACATCGTTGGCTATATGGGTGATGGAATTAATGATGCATCCGCATTGAAAGAGGCTGATGTTGGTATTTCTGTCGAGAGCGCTGTTGATGTTGCCAAAGAATCTGCAGATGTGATTCTTCAGAAGCATGATCTTCGCTTAGTTCATGATGGCCTAGTGATTGGAAGAGCCACTTTTGCAAATACATTAAAGTATATTTTTGTAACCACCAGTGCCAACTTCGGAAATATGATCAGCATGGCTTTGGCCTCGCTAGTACTTCCCTTTTTGCCTCTTCTTGCCACGCAAATTCTTCTGAATAATTTTCTTTCTGATCTTCCGGCTCTGGCGATCGGAACAGATCGGATCGATCCAGAATGGCAGCAAAAACCGCATCGTTGGAATCTTAAAAATGTTAAAAAATATATGATAGGTTTTGGGCTAATCAGTTCAGCATTTGATATTTTCACATTTTTAATTTTACTTTTTGTATTAAAGGTTTCACCTGAAGCTTTTAGAACAAGCTGGTTTGTTGAATCGTTATTGACTGAAATTTTGATTATTTTTGTTGTCAGAACCAGTGGCCCTTTTTACAAAAGTCGACCGGCACGTGGGCTGATTTTATTGGCAGTATCAGTTGCTTTGATAGCGATTTTTTTACCGTATACACCATTAGCCAATATTTTTGAATTGCAGCCGCTGCCTTTGACAACAATGGCTTTGATGATTTCTATTTCATTCGTTTACGTGGGCACCTCTGAGGCTTTAAAAAAACGATTGTTTCCACCCATAGAATGATTTTTATGTCCTTTTCTGGTTACTAAATATACTCATAAAAAAGTTAGCTCAACTTGTATATTGTACGGACATGTTATACAATCAGACGTTATGAGCATAAATCATAATCATCATCACGCAGATCACCATCATGTAAAATCCTATGGCAAGGCTTTTATAATCGGGATCTCACTAAATATTTTATTTGTGCTTATTGAGGGCGGATTTGGTTTTAAAATAAATTCTTTGGCCTTACTTGCCGACGCCGGACACAATCTAAGTGATGTCGCCGGTTTAATTTTAGCATGGGCTGGCTTGGCTGTGGCTCGTAAAAAAGCAAATGAAAAACATAGCTACGGTTGGAAAAAGGCTTCAGTGCTTGCGGCATTTACAAATTCTATTTTTTTATTAGTCGCCATGGGGTCACTTGCTTGGGAAGCACTTCATCGATTTCAACAGCCAGTTCAAACCGAAGGACTCACTATCATAGTGGTGGCGAGTGTTGGTATTGTGATTAATTTATTGACTGCATTTTTATTTGCAGCGGGACGCGACCAAGATATCAACATACGCGGGGCCTATCTTCACATGATGACTGATGCGTTAGTCTCGGTCGGGGTTGTTGTGGCCGGGGCGTTAACTCTTCAATTTCAGTCAAGTTGGATCGATCCGATAACAAGTCTTTTGATTGTTGTGGTCGTTGTATTCGGAACATGGGAATTATTCATTGTATCACTTCGTCTGTTGTTTGATGGTGTTCCCGAGGGAATTGACATTAATGAAATCAGAAAATATTTATTTACAAAGCCCGGTGTTAAAGATGTTTTTGACTTACATGTGTGGGCGATGAGTACTACAGAGGTTGCCTTGACGGCACACTTGCAAATGCCAGATTCAAATCAAAGTGATGATTTTTTAAGTCAAGTGGCTGATGAATTGCATAATCGATTTAAGATTGACCACTCAACCTTACAGGTTATTAAATACCCACTTAAAAAAAATTATTGTAATTGATTCTGGTGTCAATAATTCCAATCAGCTGGAGATTAAATGGAAAATGCGACAAAGTTACAGAATTTACGAAAAATTATTCTGATTTTACTGGGTATTTTGTCTGCAACGATAGGGCTTAAAGGGTTTTTGCTCACGAACGGTTTTTTTGATGGCGGCGCCATGGGGATTTCGCTTTTACTGAATCATTTTATTAATATCGATTTATCAATTTTTATTGTTATTATAAATATACCCTTTGTGTTAATGGGTCTTCGGCAGATTTCAACTGAGTTTGCAATTAAAAGCGCAATTGCTATTTTAATTTTGGCCTGTGC
>JAYVKY010000241.1:0-3868 GCA_043767965.1 Pseudobdellovibrionaceae bacterium | reverse complement strand
GTCTCCGGTCAGACTTGTCTGAATCAAACTTTTTCCAGAAACATCACGTTCAATTGTTCGAGGTAAATTATTATGAACGTTAACTCCCGTTGCCAAAATAACAACGTCTTGCATGAGGACGCTGACTTCTCGTTTTTGATTGAGACCTTTTCCTGAGTCGACGATGGCCATAATATCAACTCGATCACCGGGGCGAATCAGTTTTGCATTGGCACGATCATCATTGACCGGAATAGTCACTGCACGTTTTCCCGGAGAAACCTGAATGGCCATTCCGGTTTCAGGGCCAGGTTCTAGAATTTTATTTTTTGTAATTGTCTGACCTTTTTTAATTGGAATCGCCGCGACAGTACCGACAAGGTCACTGACTTCGCGAAAGGCATCGGGTTCAACTTGGCCTTTTGAACGCTCGACCACCTCAACCACGTTGTCATAAATTGTATCCATATCGCGAATGTCTTCTTTGGCTACAATTACGCGAACTTTTTCACCCATGACTTTGTCAATTTCAGCTTTTTTTTCTTGAGTGTAAGAATACAACATAAATGTCGCAAATATGCCTGCACCTAAAGAGATCCATAAATTTCTTGAATCATTTGGTCCCATGTAAAACCTCGTTTAAAAAATTAAAAATTTTGTTTACGGTTTACATTCGGCATTTAAACAGATTCCATAAACGGTCTTGACCCATATTTCTGGACTTTTAACTGCATTATTTCCGTCAGCTTCGTAATTTGAATTTATAAACCATGTCGAGGCCATGCTGCGATTTTTATAACTGTGGTCAATTCCATCCGGGCCCCCAGTGATTGTATCGACCTTGGTCGCGGTATTACTAAAGGCAATACTGCGTACTGTCGCTGGCCATAATTTTTTTGAAGTATCGTCATTTCTGACGCCATCCGCAGTCACGCCATGAACACGGCTCATTGACTTTAAATAATGTGAAGTGCCACCACCTGGCCTAAAGTACATTAAATTTGATCTGAACCTAAAGGTCTCCATGGTGTAATTGTACGAAGCGATCGAATTTAAAATACCTGAATGAATTGCGCCAAAAAAACCTAGCGAAAAATTAAATAGTAAAACAATCATAAATAAAACCGGGATTGATTCAACAAAGGCCATGCCTTTTTCTGATTTTTTAAATTTTTTTAACATCCGTTGTCCTCGATACCTACGTAATTTGAAAGTTTTAAACCATTCCAACCATTCTCTAGCTTTTCTAAACCTTGATTAAATCTATTTTCTGTTTTGAAAAAATTTAAACATTCTTCTTGTGATGGGTTGCGCAGTAAAAATGCCCGAATCGGAAATGTAAATATGTCTGATTCAGCACTCGCGATTTTTCCCAGAAATGGCACTTGTATCGATTTAAATAATTTCCATTCAAGTTCGGCGCTTACGCCCGTCCATGGTTGCCGGCTTTCGGTGTTTGAGCCAGATTTGTTTTTAACATCAACGGGGCCACCAAGGCCCGCGTAGGCCGTGTCACCCACTTTTTTAAGGGTTAATTGAAACCACGAGCTGTCACCATTTGCTCCTGTTAATAATGGGAATTTCAAAGATAAATTTTTAAATTTTACACTGGCTGCAAGCTCAGAATCTGCTTTTGTTTTATGTGCTGCCGAATAGGCCCGTGCGGCAGACCATGTAATATACTGAGCGATTTCAACTGTGGCCAAAGAAAATGTTAGTGCAAAAATAATAATTCCGCAACAGATAATAAGCACAAATGAAAATAAAAAATCGGCGGCTAAAAAACCTGAATTATTTAGGTATAGTTTATGGGGTTTCTGATTATTTTTTTTCATATTTATTCGGGCGCCGAACTTAAAGATCGGTTGATTGAATTTGGATGACAGTTGGCTGCTTTTTCCCCACCGCCACCAGAGAGCGGCTTACACGCCTCGCGCCAGGTTCCGTATTCGGCCATAGTTTTCACACGCCCCACTGAAGAGGTTGTAAATTTTTGAAGTGTTTGTTTTTCTTTTAAAGTTTTTGTAGCCAATAAAAATGCGCCGACCAATACCGTCGCCAACAAAACAGATTCAATCGTGGCTTGACCGCGATGATTTAATATATGCTTAGGCTTAAAAATAAAATTATTCTTTTCGAATCCATGGGACAGTTCCATCGTCACCCCCCGAACCAGAACCCGTTCCTGGGTACGGTTTAAATCCAGATCCTGTCGCAAGCTGAGTCTCGACCCGCGCCGCTAAACGCACCCCACCTTCTTCAAAAGCAACCTTCGGGGCCTTCATTAAGGCCGACATAAAGGTAACGCCACCCAGAATTAAAAGAAGCACGTATTCAATTGTCATTTATTCGCTTTTGATTGATTGCATGCTTTGATCTAATTCGCCCATTTTGTCTGACATAGCACTTTTTATTTTACCTTTGAAAAGCATCACTAAACCAACAACCACAACAAGTAATAGAATATACTCGGTCGCACCCTGACCTGATTGATTTTTAATTAAATTTTTTCGCAGACGATTACGTAACGTATTTAAGAATTTCATTTGAATTCCCCCCATACTGTGCTTATCGTCGAGTTCTGAGAAGAACTTAAAAATATTTCAATATTTAACCTAAGTCATTGTTTTTACAAAGAATTTTATTTTACAAACAATGCCGCAAGCCTATAAAACATAATTTACAGACTGTTTTTTCAGTTCTAAAAAACAGTCTGTAAATTATGTTTTATTAGTTTACAGACTGTGGTAAAATTTAGACATGGAATTCATCGGTCGAACTGCAGAATTAAAAAAATTACGAATTCTAAAACAAAAATCATCGGCCAATCTGGTTTGCCTGCTTGGGCGTCGACGTATTGGAAAAAGTCGACTGATACGCGAATTCGGCAAAGATTTTAAATACTATATTGAAATTCAAGGCCTGGGGCCTGATGAAAACCCAACGAATCAGGATCAATTAGATCATTTCGCGTTTGAGCTAAGTGAAAGTTTTAATATTAAAAAGCCTCACTTTGAAAATTGGTCTGAAGCTTTTAAGGATTTAGCAGATTTAATTAAAAACAAAGAAGCCTTGGTTTTATTGGATGAAGTTTCTTGGATGGGACGCAGAGACAAGCTATTTGCTTCAAAATTAAAATCTGCTTGGGATAAATATTTTAGTAATTGGGACAAGAGCTTTGTAGTTTTGTGTGGGTCTGTGTCTACATGGATTGAGGATAATATATTACAAAATGCAAATTTTGTTGGCCGCGTTTCTATGGCGTTAACATTAGAGCCCTTAAATTTAATCGAAATTGAAAAATTTTGGGTCGAAAAAAAAATCCAACTCAGCTCTATGGAGAAAATAATTTTTTTATCGGTCATCGGCGGCGTCCCCAAATACATCGAAGAAATTTACAACAAACAAAGTGTCGAAGAAAATATTCTTCGGTTATGTTTTTCAAAAGATGGATTTTTATTTAACGAATATGATCGAATATTTAAGGACGTATTTGGCGCAAAGTACAAAAATTTATCGGCAGTTTTAGAGCAATCCTTAGGCAACCGCATATCTGCAGCTGAGTTGTCCAAAAAACTGAATAAGGCGCTCAACGGCAGAATCAGTGACTGGATTCACATTTTAGAAATTTCCGGGTTTTTGGCTAAAGACAATTACTTTAAACCCGATGGGGAAATGTCTGCTTCTTATCATTTGCGGATTAAAGACAATTATATCAGGTTCTATTTAAAATATATCCTGCCAATAAAATCAAAAATTGAAAAAAATTCTGTAGTTCTGACTTCACTTTCGCAACTGAAAAATTTTGAATCCGTCATGGGATATCAATTTGAAAATTTAATACTGATGAACCGCGAATTAATATATCCAAAATTAGACCTTAAAAATA
>JAYVKY010000240.1:0-7425 GCA_043767965.1 Pseudobdellovibrionaceae bacterium | reverse complement strand
ATGAATTAGTGAACAAAATCACTGATTGGATGAGTTCAAAAAACACTTCAGATAACGGCGGCGATAAACGGGCTGCCTTTCATGACCTTGGTGAAGACTATCCGCCCAACCGCGGCTTCCGTACAATTGACGAACTTCGGTTGGTGCCTGGCATGAATGAAGATTTTTTTAATTTGCTTTCACCCCATGTGACTATATATGGGATGAAATCGATCAACCCGAATATCGCAAGCACGATGGTTTTAAAAAGTTTAGACACCGGCATAACTGATGAGGTCATCAAAGACATATTAAAACGACGAGACAATCCTGATGAAGGCGGCCCTTTTAAAGGGACCTCGTCTGACGAATGTCGAAAAGACTTTAAAAGTTTTATCGAGGGCCGCGGAGCTAAGTTAGCAACAGAATTTGATCAAATTCCATTCTTATGCGATAAAGTGATTAATTTTAGAATTCAAGCCACTGGCAGATCTGGTGCCGGCAAAGGTGCTGTTCAGAAAAAAATAAATTTTGTCATTATGGATATCAATAAAGCAGCCGCTCAAATAAAAAGTTATCTTGATAAAGAAAAAAAAGAGGCCAGTGGTTCCAGCCCACAAATAGATCCCAGAACAGGTTTACCCATTCAACCGCCGCCACCTGGACCAACATCCCCTGCCGCACAGCAAGAACCTCTTCCCAAAGGTCGCCCTCGCGTCGTATACTGGTCAGAGTTTTAGTAGTTCATATATCTACAATATAAAAAGGATATCATGCGTTCAATAGGAATAGATTTGGGTGATGATTCAGTCAAAATTGTTGAACTGATTCAAAATAAAAAAACGATCACTTTAAATTCTGTTTTTGAAAAAAAATTATCGCAAGATTCATCAGCCCAAGATCGCGAAATCGAAGCCATAGAATTTGTTCGTTTAATTCTTTCACAAAATGATTGTTCAAATGCCCGATTCTGTATGTCTTTACGCCAGGACAAAGTGACTGTTCGTACAAAAACATTTCCGTTCTCGGATCGTATCAAAATTCAAAAAAGTTTATCTTTTGAGATGGAAGAAGATATTCCTTTTGATCCAGATCAGTGTATTTTTGACTTCAAAATTATTTCTTATGATGGTAATTCGGCAACTGTTCTAGCGATCGCCGTCCCTAAAATTCATATCACAAAGGCTTTAGCGCTGGCTAAAGATTTTGGAATCGAGCTGTATTTACTCACTGTCGAGGGTATTGCCTTTGCAAATCTTTTAGAAAATTGGCAAGATGCCCCACCCACTATTCAGCCACTAACGTCTGAAATTGAAATTCGAACAGAGGACACTGCATTTCTGACTCGAAATAAAGTTGATATTATTTTAAACATAGGTCATAAAAAAACTTTGTTATCAGGCCTTTCAAATGGCCGCGTCATTTTTGTTCGAAGTTTAATGTGGGGTACGGATTCAATTTTGCAAGAGATGTTAAAGAAATATCAGATTCCGTACGTCGAAGCTCAAAAAATATTAAAGACGAATGCCGGTTTACTTCTTTCAAAACAAAATAAAAGTTTTGAAGAAATAAATCTTTCAAATACCATCGAATCAGCTTTACGTGATCTGATCCGCGATTTACAAATGTCATTTCTTGACCTGCAGAGTGGAACATTTTCACATATCGAAAATGTTTTTTTAACAGGTGGCCTTAGTCAACTGCCACAGCTTGGCGCTTACCTTACTCAACATCTTGAAATAGCTTGTAACCCCATTCAGTTGCTGGATGCTTACTTAAAGCCTGACTACCCTGCAATTTCAATTGAAGCTTTACAATTTCAGTTTACGACAGCAGTTGCAATTGCGATCGAGGCTTATAAAAAACCACGAAACCCTTCTGTTCAATTAATTAAAGGTGATTTTTTAAATCAAAATAATAAGCTTAGAAACTTTTGGCAAGAGTGGGGACCCCTGACCCAAATTATCACTGCCAGCTTTATCGTTTTGTTAACATGGGGTTACTTTCGTGAAGATTTTTCGCGAGCGCTTGATGAAAAAGGCCTTGATGCTTTGAAAACTCAGGCCAAATCAGTGGCTCACTTGCCGAAGAAACAAGCCAATGAGAAAGGCGTTGTTAAATATATTCAAAATCACAAAAAAAGAAGTCAAGAAATGAAATTGATTTCACAAATTGCATCGATGAATTCGGCCATGGAGATTCTTAAAAAAATTAGCGAGCAAGCTCCGAATAAAGATCAAACGAAAATTGATCTCGTTCAATTTAATATCAAAGATGACTTAGTACAAATCTCAGGATATGCCAATACCCCCCGAGAGATCGGCCTATTCACTCAAAAACTATCCTCGCTATCTGTTGATAATAAAATCAATCAAGATGCCACACGCCTTATGGCGCGAGCAAATCGTGTCGCATTTTCTATCAGCTTCAAAACTGACCGAGGGCTTGTCAAATGAGCCGACTGCAAGAAATAATTGATACGGTTAAAATAAAAGCCTTAGATGTTTTTGAAAAAATCAAAGAAACTGAATTTTATCAAAAAATATCGGATCGCTATGAAACGCTGACACCCTCTGGGCAAAAAATAGCTCGAATTGTTACTATTTTATTCATATTATTTATCATTTTATTTTTCCCACTCAGCCAAATTTCGATATCTAAAGAATTTATTACCAACTTTGAACAGAAAAGAAACTTAATTCGCGACCTATTTAAAACCTACCGTGAATCCAGTCAAACCAGTCGTCTTGCTCAAGCCCCAAGTTCTGATGCCTTGATCGGATCAGTGAACGGCACTTTGCAATCTGAGCAACTGCTTCCTGAACAAATTATTTCTGTTGCCCTTGGCACTGCTGAGGGCCGTCTAATACCTAGAAATTTAATGACTGACGTGATCGACGTAAAACTTTCAAAATTAAATTTAAAACAAATCGTTGATATTGGTTCGCGCTTATCAAGCATCTCACAATCTGTAAAATTAAAAGATTTATTAATCTCTGGTTCTGCCGAAATGGCTGCCGGATATTTTGATGTCACATACAAGCTCTATTCTTTAAATGTTCCGGCCGCAGAACCAGAACTGCCGCCAGAGCCAGAAATTAAATCTATAAAGAAAAAAAATGGTGAAGAAAATTTAACTGATAAAACGGGTGTCGAATAATGATGAATTCTCTGATTATTGGATTTCGTTTTTTATTCACACATAAATGGAAAATCAGTATTGTCTTTATCTTGACTGCGATATTCTTATTTGTCCTATTTCCGTTGGGTGACTTAAACGATTTTATTTCTTCAAAGATTTCTCAAGCGACTAATAATAAAATTTTTGTTCAATTTGATGAAATGCACTTAAATCCACTCACCACGACACTCAGCCTGGATAAAGTGGTGCTCGAAACTGAACTTATTGATAACCTGACGATTGAAAAATTATCAGCAACACCCTTTTTAAGGGCCATCGCCGCAAAACAACCTGGTGGTAAACTTTTTGCTGAAGGCTTATTGGGCGGAAGTTTAAGTTTAAAGGTCGCCCCTGTTGCCCAGGCGGCTCCTTCCGGGAAAAGTGGGACACCGACTGAGGCTTCGCTTCAAAAATCAGATGTTGATTTAACTCTTGAAAAAATTTCTTTGAAAGAAATAAAAAAATTATTTTCGTCTAGCCTGCCGGTAAGCGGAACTTTAAACCTTTCGGCAAGCCTCTTGATCGATCCCGCCTTTATTGAACAGCCCGATGGGGATATTCAAGTGCTTATGCAAAAATTTGAAATGCTATCAACAAGTGTTCAATTGCCAGATCTGGGCAGCATAACACTTCCCGAAATTAAATTTTCAATTGTAGATCTTAAAGGTAAAATGCAAGGTGGTAAATTTCTGATTGAAACCGGTAAATTAGGCTCGCCGACGGACGATTTTTTTGGAAACATTAAAGGTGATATAGGATTTATAATTCAAAATATGAACGGCCAAATGAGACCTGTAGTAAATTCGTATAACTTAAGCATTGACCTGCAGGCCAAGCCAGCATTTAAAGATCGTGCCGGCTTTTTCTTGAATTTTATTGATCAATATAAAAAAGAAGAACTCGGACTAACAAGGTATAAATTCAAACTTCTTTCGACAGGCCCTGGCCTTCCGCCACAGTTTTCTGCATTGAATTAATCAAATTTTGCCTGTGCCCAGATCCGAATACCGCACCCCCTATTTGCTATAAAGTGCCTCTGTTTGACTTCGCCTAGTTGCGCTATTTGCATAATCTATTTGCAAATCAGAAGTCCTGATTGACTCATCAGACTGCCAAAAGCAAAACAAAGAAGGAGGGTTTTTTATGTCTGGAATTAACAAAGTTATCATCGTTGGTCGTTTAGGTAGTGATCCTGAAACGAAGGCCGTTGGCCAAGGCTCTACGGTTACACGCTTAAGTGTTGCCACAAGTGAATCTTGGACTGACAAAAATGGTCAAAAACAAGAACGTACTGAATGGCATCGTATTACGGTCTGGGGTAAATTGGCAGAGCTTTGTGGCAAGTACTTAGCCAAAGGTCGCCAAGTTTATGTTGAAGGAAAGCTTCAAACGCGCTCTTGGGAAGACAATGGCCAAAAAAAATATGCAACTGACATCGTAGCTTCAACTGTACAGTTTTTAAGTGCTGGAACAGCCTCTACGGGTGCTTCACAAGACAATAGCGCTGGTATGAATCAGTCAGCTGGCGGTCCGGCAGGTGCAGATTTTAATTTTGGTGATTTCGGGCCAGAGCCGACATTTAACCAATCTGAAGACATTCCATTTTAGTTTTCAATCAAAAATTTAATTTATCTGAATGGGCTTAAGTTAAAACTTAGGCCTTTTCTTTTTAAAAAAACGGTTTCACAATAAGACTATGTTAAATCGAACTTTAGTCCTATTTTTGTTATTCACCACAGCCTGCACGATCTATCAATCCCCCGAACGAAAAACCTTTGAATCCGAAAGCCCTAGTTTTAAAATCCAAAGTTTACAAAAAATTTCATGCAGTTTTGCATCTATTAAACTGCAGGCCAGCCAAAGTCGCCTTATCACAATCACAGACAACCATTCGATGTGGGAACATGTTATTGATCAAAAATCAAATTTTGAATCTGCAGACTTTCATCAAACGGAGTATTGTATCTATGACTATAAAAAATAAATTAGCCCTGCTTTTAACATGCCTTTTGGTAAACCCTGTATTTTCTGGCACAATCACACAAGTTAAAAACAATAAAGTCCTTATTGATTTTAACAATGAAGCCGTCAATGTTGGCGACCAGTTTTTTATTTTAAATGCAGAAAATAAGAAACTGGCAATTGTTCAAATTACTATTGCAAAAAATAAAAAAGCCATCGCTGATATTTTGAAAGGGACAGCACTTGTCGGCAACACAACCGCTTTACGTACGCAAAATAAAAACCCTCAAGCTGAATTTACTCCAAAAAAAAATGAGGCCACCTTTATTCGCCATGATTTGATTCAGGTCGCACTACATTTAAAATACATGATGAACACAATTTCAACGAAACAAGAATCTGGCCCCCCTTCCCTTTTAGTCCCAGAGACTGTGACAATGACAGGCAATAACATTGGTCTTGGTGCATCTTTGGATTACCCGCTCTTTGATTTCATGAAGGCGAATGGCATGATCAGCTATGAAATGCTTGATGTCTCTGGCACAGCCCAGGGCCTATCTTGTGACCAAAAATCATCTACCAATTGCACAGCTAAAATCAGTTATCTTTCTTTATCTGGTCTAGCAAAATTTGATATCGTTAAATCACAACTCAATATCTGGGCTGGTGTTGGCGGAGCTTTTAAAATACCTTTATCTAAAAAATCGACGGCTCTTTCAGAGGATAATATTCAAATGGCACAAACTGCGATTGCGGCCGTTGGTGCCGATTATCATTTAAATAACCGCGCGTACCTGCCGATTTCAGCAGAGTACCATTATTCATTTAATCAATCAGATACTGTACCCGCCATAAATCAAATAAATTTAATTGTAGGTTATGGTTTAAAGTTTTGAAACACTGTCGAAATAATAGACACTTGTGAATTTATTCATTGGTTTCACAGCCCCTATTAATTAAAAAATTGTTGTTCTAGGGTTTTTGAATCATCTCATTTATAATTGCCATTTTCATCTTTTAAAAATGAGAGGGCTTTTATGAAAGCAATTTTACTGATACCAATTTTATTGACCTCGATATTTTCTTTGGCACAACAAGAAGAGGCTGTCGAAAAACCACGGCCAAAAATTTACGGTTATGATTACTGGGCCTTTAAAAAAGCGACAGATTTTTTAACAAAAATCGACCAAAACCCTGATATGCAAAAAATGTCAGAGACCAAAGGTGGTAATCTTCAATGCCTACCCGTTTTTAAAAATGCAATTAAAAATGGAGTTTTAGATATTCGATATGCATTGGGCTATTTTGACGATTCTCAGGCTATCGATATTATGTACGACGGTTTTAATTTTGGCCTGTCACCTTCATTAGATATTGAAATTTACAGTGCACTACGACGTGTATTAACTTTACCCTGCAGCAGCCAAACTTTGCAGTTTTGTGGCTTTAAAGAATCTGATAATGCCTTAACCGGCAAAGTAACGCTTTCAAAATACGTCAACATCCTAGGCGCCAAAGTACTTGCACAAATGACCTTAACTTATGCTTCAGCATCAGAATCATTTGTAGCTAACAAAGGGCCATTGATGGCTCAGCAAAAAATACTAACACTACAATCTGAATCTAATTATTTTGATCATATCGCAAAATCAGATGTTGTCATTTATAACGGACATTCCAGAAATGGTGGGGGCCCTGATTTCAACCCGCCAATTCTAAATAATTCATTGCATGTCAATTATGATGGCTATTACCGAGTTAAAAAAATAGGAATCACGCGTGTGCTTAATCAAATTAAAAGTAATCCCAATAAAGATTTCATCTTGGGCTTGTTTGCCTGTTATTCACAAAAACATTATTACAATTCATTAATTCAGGCCAACCCTAAGCAACGCATGGTCTTGTCGATTGAAACAATTGATTATTTTGATTCCTTGAAAGCATCGATTGGCCTTGTTGAAGGTCTTCTTCGTGGCCAGTGTGGTGATAATCTAAATAAAATTATGCAGCAAGACGAGAAATCGCTGCAAGGCTATAAAGGTTTTCAAATTAATTAGCCATGAGAAACTTATATAAATTTTTCTTTTATTTTATCTTCTTTACGTCGGCGATTGCAAAATCAAATACAGATGCCTGTACGAAATTTATTCAATCAATTGAAGGTCAATACACTTATGGCTGGATCGATGCCCCCGTCAATTATGATCAACCCCAATCTGAAAAATTAAAAGTTTTTTATTACTACAAAAAAAACTCTGAATTAAAAAATCCAATTTTATTTTTTAATGGTGGCCCTGGTTATT
>JAYVKY010000239.1:0-10924 GCA_043767965.1 Pseudobdellovibrionaceae bacterium | reverse complement strand
TATTATCAAATTAAAAGCAAAAACTTTAGAGAGAATGAATGCGCATCCGTACACTACATTCAGGTCTGATGATACAGCATTAAAGACTAAAATTAATTTAGGAAATATAGATGCTGCCCAGTGTTTGTTGACGGCCTATCGATTAAATTCGACTCCGGGCGCTGCTGTTAACTATAATTATATTGCAGACAATAATCATTTGATCAGTTATTATGAATCTGAAGGACAAGCTTACGGCGCGGCCAGTGAAGGTTGCATCGGATATGGTTTATAAGTCTTTGCATCTAGTTTCTATGCCCATGAACTGTAAACCATAATAATAGGATTTATTAATTTCTGTAATGTGTTTGATTGCGCATAACATTTGAATTATTTCGTTTCTCTCGTTTTGATACACAATTGAAATATATTTTTTGTTCATTCTGCAGATCTGGGTTTGTACCAATGCGCCCATACGTGAAAAATTAATCATTTTGCCTTGGTCGACGATGCGGTCGCTAGTAAACAAGCATGGCGTATTTAATTCTTCTCGGTGGAATTTTCTGTGAAATTTGTGCATGTGAACTATAATGCAATTATTGTGACTACTTGGATTTGGTTCAGATTTGTTGTGATCAAGGCCAGCGTGATATTTTAGACGGTGATTGTAATGTTAGGCAGTGTTTAGTTTTTATGTCATTGTTGCTTGTGGTAGCTCGTGGTTGCTCGAATCGGCAGCTTAGTCAAGCTAACCTAAGCTTTACGGCCCTAATCCGCTTTTCGTCCTCGGCTATTTGCCTTCTTTGGGTATTTCCTCGGGCACCGCCCCACTCAGTTTGCATTTCCACAAACTCATGAAACAACAAAGCTTTTTTATGAACAATACGAAGTCCAAACGCAAAGAACATGGCGGGGCCTTATCTGTAAATAAACGCAGATCTAAACGAGCTCTTTCAATCAAAGATCCTATTCATTTAACATTAAGATCGGAATTTGCTTACGGATCCAGATCGCTGATGAAACACCAGAATTTAATTAATCATGTGATCCGAAAATTCTCTCGCAGGTTTAAAGTGAAAGTATATCGACATGCGATTTGTGGGAATCACATCCATTTATTGTTAAAAGGCGATAACCGTGTTGGTTTACAAAATTTTTTCAGGGTTTTGGCGGGGCATATTGCGCAGAATATTTTAAAACAATTTCCAGTGACTTTGTCAGAGCGAAAATACAGTGGTTTTGCGTTAATAAAAAAGCGGGGCGGTACCCCCAAAAACATGCAAAATAACGACAAAAAGCATACGGGGTGCAGAAAAAATCAACGGCAGTTTTGGGCATTATTGGTTTATACCAGGATCGTCACGTGGGGCCGCGAATTTAAAACGGTCAGTCGTTATATTTTACGGAATACGTTGGAGGTTTTGAATCTGATTGCGTATAAACCTCGGAAAACGAGTAGGTTTTATAGTACATCTTGATATATATTCATTGGTACTCGTCCCCAATAATATCAAAAATACTACAAATAAAAAGCCCCATCATTTCTGATGAGGCTTTTGTTTCAATTACACTTGATATGACTTTGATTAATGCAAATAATTTTCTACGAAAAATTACATCGTCATCGCTTTTTTTAGATTTGCATCGATCAAATCTAAAAATGGTTCAGTATTCACGTACTGAGCAGTTGTTAATTTATCCCCGTAAATACAAACGGCCAAATCTTTGGTCATTTTTCCTGATTCAACAGTTTGAATGCAGACTTTTTCTAAAGTTTTTGCGAAGCGATCCAAAGCTTGATTGTTATCAAGCTTTGCACGGTGTTCAAGTCCTCGGGTCCAAGCAAAAATGGAGGCAATCGGATTTGTTGAGGTCGGTAGACCTTTTTGGTGGGCGCGGTAATGACGAGTCACTGTTCCGTGAGCCGCTTCGGATTCCATCGTTTTACCGTCTGGTGTAATCAAAACAGAAGTCATCAATCCCAATGATCCAAAGCCCTGTGCGACGGTATCAGATTGCACATCGCCGTCATAATTTTTACAGGCCCAGACAAAATTACCATTCCATTTTAAAGCGCTGGCAACCATATCATCAATCAAACGATGTTCATATGTAATTCCAGCGGTATCAAATTTAGTTTTAAATTCTATTTGAAAAATGTTTTCAAAAATGTCTTTAAATCGGCCATCATACTTTTTAAGTATTGTATTCTTTGTTGATAAATATAGGGGCCATTTTTTAGTTAATGCTTGGTTAAAACAAGATCTTGCAAAACCTGTAATCGATTCATCGGTGTTGTACATCGCCATCGCAATGCCATCACCTTTGAAATTATAAACTTCATGAGAAATTTTTTCGCCGTTATCGCCCTCGAAAGTAATTGTTAATTTTCCCTTACCTTTTGTCACAAAATCAGTTGCGCGGTACTGATCACCAAACGCATGCCGACCAATGCAAATAGGCGCTGTCCAGTTTGGCACAAGGCGCGGTACATTGGCGCATAAAATAGGTTCCCGAAAAACTGTGCCGTCTAAAATATTGCGGATAGTACCATTGGGTGATTTCCACATTTGTTTTAAATTAAATTCTTTAACACGTGCTTCATCGGGCGTAATGGTCGCGCATTTGATGCCCACATTATATTTTTTGATGGCTTCAGCCGAATCAATAGTGACTTGATCATTAGTTGCGTCGCGATTTTCCATACCAAGGTCAAAATATTTAATTTCCATATCTAAATATGGAACAATTAATTTGTCTTTGATAAATTTCCAAATAATTCGAGTCATTTCGTCGCCATCAAGTTCAACGACTGGGTTTGCCACTTTGATTTTTTGCATAAAATTCCTTTGTTAAATTTTCGTTTATCAGCATATGGTCAGATCTCTATTTTTGCACGGCCTAATGCTTGATATCATTACAAATCAGGACTAGATTAATCACATGCAAAATTCGAAAATACAAATGTTGTCAGCACTTCCGTCGTTCACAGATTTAAATACCCAGTCTAAGTCTGATGTTGTCGTTTTTTACGATCAAAAATTACTTAAAATTGCTTTTGTTAAGGCGTGGCTTAAAAAATTTCCCAATGTAGTTGCTTTAAATGCAGGCGAGTCGCTGAAGACAATAAATTCCTATACGGCTGTCTTGAAAAAAATAAGTCAGATGCCAATTTACAAAAAAAGCACTTTCATAGCACTGGGTGGTGGATCAGTCGGTGATTTCGTGGGATTTTTAGCCGCAACCTATCACCGTGGCCAAAGCCTAATTCACGTTCCTTCCACATGGCTTTCAGCAATAGACTCGGCCCATGGTGGAAAAAACGGCCTGAATTTTTTAAATACTAAAAACCAAATAGGTACATTTTATGCGGCTGATACAATTTTTCTTTCAAAAAAATTATTGTTATCACAGTCCAATGACAGAATTCACGATGCTTATGGCGAGGTTTTTAAAATAGGTTTAATTAATCAACCGAATTTATTTAAAGCACCCCAAATTTCTGCTGAATTTTTATGGTCAAATTTAAAAAATATGATTGCCGGAAAACATAAAATTGTTGATCTTGATCCGCACGAGCGATTAGGTCTGAGACAAGTTTTGAATTTGGGTCATACCATGGGCCATGTATTCGAAGTGGCGCATAAAATTCCACATGGGCAGGCTGTACTTTTGGGCTTATTATTTTCTGCCAGATACAGTTTTCAATTGGGTTACTTAAAGCAAAATGAATTTATAAAAATTTGCCAAACTTTATTTTCAGTACCTTTAAAGATTAAATATAATAAAGTTCTTAATATTTCTGATCAGAAAATTAAAGAATTATTATTGCAAGACAAAAAAAGAACTACAATGACAGAGGTTAATTTTATATTTATCCATAAAATCGGCAATGTCTTTGTTCAACCTGTAAAAATATCTGATCTTCTCAAAGAAGTTGAGCGTCAACGAAAGCAATTATAGTGTTTCAATTTTCCGGTAATTTAGAAATTTCAAAATCATGGATGAATAGGGCGTTAATTCTACAATCCTTTGATTCTAATTTACAAATTTTCGGGAAATCCAATGCTGACGATGTTGTACTTTTACAAAAAGCCTTAGAACAATTCAAAAACAGTGAATCTGATTTTTATATAGGCCTTGGCGGGACGACATTTCGATTCTTGGCATTACGTGTATCAAGAAAACCGGGTCAGTATCTAATTCGTGGTGACAAAAAATTATTTCTTAGGCCGCAATCAGAAATTATAAATATATTACAGCAGTTTGGCGTTATGGCGGCATTTACAGAGGCTGGGCTGGTCATTAAATCAAAGGGCTGGCAAAAACCACTTGCTGCTGTCAAAGTTTTAGCGCACGAGTCAAGTCAATTTCTATCCGCATTAGCATTAAGCGCAGTTGATTTAGACTTTGATTTTGAGATTGCCGCAATCGAAAAGATCACCTCGTCAGGATATTTTCAAATGACCCTGGATTTACTAAAGTTTGCAGGCATTAAATTGGGTAAGGCTCATCAAAAAATAAATATTGATCGACTTGCCGGAGAAGTTGATATTAGTTCAGCCTTTTCGCTGATTTCTGCTGGTGTGTTAAATGGTTCAGTACATATTTCGAACTGGAATTCGGGCACATCACAGCCTGACAGAAAGTTCTTGGATTTTTTCAAGAAAATGAATATTCAATTTCAAGCACAAGAAAATATTTTTATTATTTCTAAGCAAGATAGTTTTAATGCAATTCAGGCGGATCTATCAAATTGTCCGGATTTATTTCCGGTACTGGCTGTTCTGTGTGCCTTCGCGAATGGGGAATCGCATTTGATGAATGCCCCGCAACTAAAGTACAAAGAATCTGATCGCATCGAAAAAACATTTGAATTATTAAGTCGTTGTGGATTTTCAGTTCAAAAAAAATCTGATGGCTTAATTATAACTGGTGACCAGCAACATACATATAGGGCCAAAGATCTTATTTTATTTGACCCTGATGGTGATCATCGTATGGCTATGGCGGCAGGGCTGTTGATGTTAAAAGGCTTTCCAATCAGGTTGCCAGATTTAAATGTTGTTAATAAAAGTTACCCACAGTTTTTTCAACACATAGGCGTGTCAGAATGAAAAAGGTTTTTGTCGGTCATCGCGGTGTTGGTAAGACGACGCTTTTAAAAAGACATCAAAACTATTTCTTGCAAGTCCCGCATTTCGATTTAGATTCCGAAATTGAAAAATCTGAATCAAAATCAATTTTTGAAATCTTTAAAACGCTAGGTGAATCAGAATTTCGTAAAATTGAAAAGCGAATTTTTGAAAAACTTATTCAAAATGCTGAATTTGTCATAGCGCTAGGCGCTGGATTTGACTGTCAAAATATTTCGAAAGATATTGAAGTTATTTTCATCAGTCGCAGAACTGATTCAGATGGACGAATTTTTTTAAACAGACCTCGTTTGAATTCAGAACTGTCAGCACTTGATGAATATGATTTAAGATTTAAAGAACGTGATTCCGTATTCAGGCAGAATGCCGACTTTATTTATCATATGCCCGAAGGCATCATTACAAACAATGGCACGGAAGAAAAAATATTCAAAATAAATTTTGAAATTAAAAATGCATTCGTAACATTAGTTCCTGAAAAAATGCAGACTTTGCAAAAATTTACAAATATTGAACTCAGAACAGATTTTTTTTCTGATAATGAAATTATAAAATTAGTTTCAGAAAATCAAAATAATTTTTTAATTTCATATCGAACACCAACCAATGAATTTAAATTTAAATCAGGCCCAATTGACTGGGCGCTTGAACTGGGTCAATTGCCCGATCATCTTAAGACACAACAACTGTTGGTTTCAAACCATGATGACTCCATTGAGGTTGCAATTGAGAAGTTCAGGTCCTATCAAAATTTTCATCAAAAACTTTGCCCAGTAATTACCTCGTGGAAACAATTACAGATGGGCCATCAGTGGCAAGCAGAACAACCACTCGTCAGAAGTTTTTTACCTCGCACAGAAAAAAACAGCAGAAAATCACAGTGGCGTTGGTATCGACAATTGCAATTTTCAAAGCAAAAAATTAATTTTATTCAAAATCATCTAGATCTTGATGATCAACCCAGTCTTTACGAGTATCTAACATCAAGACAGAAAAATTTTTTTACAGCTGTGTTGGGTGATCCAGTTCATCATTCAAAAACGCCAATAACTCAAACTCAAAATTTTCATTTAGATGTTTTCGCAATCCCGATTCAAGAACCTGATTTTGAAATCGCGATGCCAATATTACAACAACTGGGCCTTGTTGCAGCAGCCGTAACAAGCCCCTTGAAAATAAAAGCGGGGATCCTTTGCAAACTCAATTGCAGCATAAACACTATAGTGCTTAATAATAATTTTTGGATAGGAACAAGCACTGACGAATTCGGTTTAAAAAAAATGCTCGAACAAGTTCCTGATTCAATAAATAAAAATGTTTTTGTTTGGGGTGGGGGCGGAATATTAGATGCCATCAAAAAAATTAGTCCCAGGGCCATTTTTTATTCAGCGCAAAGTCAAAAGCCACGTATTGAAGACGGATTGAAAATAAAGCCTGATATTCTTATCTGGGCGGCTCCACGAAAACCAGGTATTCAATTTCCGCCTGCTGATTGGAATCCTACATACGTTATTGATCTGAATTATGCAGAAAATTCAATGGGTCTAGAATATGCACAAAAAATTCAAACAAAATATATTTCAGGCGATATACTGTTTTACGCACAAGCCGAACAGCAGCTTCAATTTTGGAAAGAAAATTTACAAGATTTATGCAAATAAACAAAGTCAAATCTATTGCTGAAATTATCATGGCTGACTTGCTGTGGGGTTTTGGTTTTGTGGCTACTGTTTGGTCATTGCAAAGCTTTACGCTTTTTCAAAGTTTATTTTTAAGATTTCTAATCATTTTTTTGTTGGCTATACCTTTTATTTTTCCAAGATATAAAATTTCAGAAGTTCAAATTTCTTTAAAAATTTCTCTTCTGCCGTCTTTGTTTTTATTCGGTGAAATCGGTTTTCAAATGTGGGGTTTGCAATATACAACTCCCGCAAAGGCTGGCTTTATTACAATTTTATTTGTTGTGATTGTGCCACTATTTGAAAAGCTATTTTATCGCAGAGACATTAATAAATTGCATGGGCTTTGGGTTGGGATCTCTTTGCTTGGTGTAAAATGTATTGTTGGATATGAACCAAGTGCTGTGCTAAATTTCGGCGACGGTATTATTTTTATTTCTTGTTTGTCGGCAAGTCTTCATATCATCAGCATAGATCGACTAAAAACTGACATTCATAAACCATTTGATTTTAATCTATTTCAATGTTTTTGGTGTTTAATATTTTGTTTGCCTCTATTTTTATTCGAGCCGATTTTTATATTTAAAACTATTAAATTGATATCTATAGTTGGATTGCTTACAATAAGCATCGGCACAACGATGCTTGCTTTTTATTTACAAATTAAAGCACAAAAACATATTAGTGCTTCTAAGGCCAGTTTACTATTCTTGCTGGAATCGCTATTTGCTGCAATATTGTCATACTATTTTTTAAATGAAAATTTAACATCTACGCAAATGATGGGATGCGGTTTGGTGCTGATTTCAGCAGTTGTCGTTATTTGGTCTGGTTCCCGAAAAACTGATCTAAACAGTTAAAAAACCAAATTTGTAGAGCCTCTTGTAAATCTATGTGTTTTAGTATCTCTGATGAGTTCTGACAGTACTTTCCTGTCGGCAGTGGGCCATCCTTACAGCAGTCAATGATCCAAGCCTTTGTAGATTCGGGATGAAATTGAAACGCGACAACATTTTTCATATAAGTAAAGGCCTGATATTTACAGGCTTTATTAGTTGCAAAATAATCTACATTTTTAATATCTGAAAAAGCATAGGAATGCCATTGAAAAACTTTAATCTCTTGCTCGCTAAATTTAAGAAGTGGATTTTTACCTAGGTAAACAGTGTGCCAGCCAACTTCTGTAAATTCAGCCAAACGTACTTTGCCGCCAAGGCATTCGGCAATAAGCTGGGCCCCAAGACACAATCCGATCAATATTTTTTGTTGATAAATTGATTCTAAAATTATTTTTTTTTCTAAGTGAAGCCAATGATGAATAGATTCCTGATCAACATTCATTGAACCACCGCAAATGATTAGCATATCGAATTCATCGACATTTGGTATTTTATGGCCATTAAATATTTCGACTGTTTTGTATTCAATGCTTTTCTGAAGAAGCCAATCGACGATACTTCCTGGTGGTGTGTCTTTTTCGTGCTGTAATATAACGGCTTTCATACTATTAAAATAAATACGAACAATTATATTTGCCCGTGGGGTTTTTATCAAGATACATATGTCGCCAGAATTGTTCCGTTTCGGCGTTTATTAGCACATTATATGAGTTTAGAAAATAATTGTCATAGGTTGTGCCCGCTTGCTTTTTAAAGGTGCTGATATTCAGACCTGAAACATGGCTGAATTCATTTTCAAAAGCTGTAAAAAAATATTTTTCCCATTCAAGATAGTCATTTCGACTGATCCAGCTGGGGTATTGGTTTCCATGTAAGGGTCCGAAGCCTGCAGCAATTCGGCTTAACAAATTTTCTTTTTGTGAAAATTTGTTAAGGTATTTCATATAGTTTGAATTTAGAACAGCCATAAAATCGACACTGATATAGAGGTCGGCAAGGTCACGCAAGACGATTCGACCTGTCGGCTTCAAGTTCTGATCGAATTCGACTAAAAAGTTTTGTGAATGTGGTGAATCAAATTGCAAACCGGTTCGCGCGGCAAGCTCGCCTAAGGCGCGACCGACAGGAATAATATAATTTTCAGTCCAATATTTTTTGGGATCAGTTGATCCGTTAATTTTAGCAATATCTTTGCCCATTTTCTCATGTAGGACAGAAAACCCAGGAATGTAAATTGTATTACTTTCAGATTTATTCAGATCAGCCAAGTCGCGGATAACTACGGCTTGATCTAGGGCCTTAATTGCAAAAATGGCAGGCTCATCCATAATTACAATGTTTTCAAATTTTAATATTTTTTGAATATATGTTAAAAACTCGGAATTCAATCTTGAATCGGTGGCCTCACCGACAGGTTGTTTTTTATCGGCCCATAGACCACCAGTTTTATTTGTAGAGCTTTTAACTGAAAATTGTATTTCGCCGTGGGGATCTTCAACTATATACGAACGTGAGGCCGTTTGGTAACCTGTAAAATAATACTTTTTTTCAAGATTTATGCCTTTGAGCTTGAAATGATTTTCAATTTCTAAAAACCATTTTGTGTCTTCAGGATTCAAAATCCAACGCACAAATTTTTTGCCGTCTTTTTTGAAAATCAAATGTTCATAAATTTTTTTTGAAAACATTTTTGAAATATCTATTTCAATCATTTCTAAGGGTATTTCGTAATGGGGCATTAAAACAGCTGTGTTTTCACGAATTGCAGCAGCATTTGCGTGTGTTTCATAGTTCACAAGTTCGGCCGCTGCTTGGGTAAGGCTGTACCCAGAATTTGAAAAAAATAGTATAGCCAGTAATGGCCATGATGATACTGACTTTAAGTTCATGCGATACCTCAAAGAGACGGTTGCTAATCGTATGCCGCAGCTCAGATCGCATATTTTGACTTAAGGGCTATTGGACTGTATTAATAATGTACGAAGTGACACAAAGAGATGAATAACTTTTTGACAGAGGATTAACTATGTCAGCAAATATTTTCGGCGAACGTTTTAAGGTAGTCAGTTTTGGCGAAAGCCACGGGCCTGCTTATGGCGTAGTGATTGACGGCATGCCTGCAGGCGTGAATTATAATCACGATATTTTACTTAAAAATTTGGCCCAGCGCAGGCCTGGAAAATCTTATACCACATCAAGAAATGAATCTGATCAGCCAGAAATTTTAAGTGGAATTTTCAAAAATAAAACATTAGGCACACCGATTGCCATCACTGTTAAAAATGAAAATCAAAAATCCGAAGATTACAAAAAAATAGAAAACAATCCACGCATCGGTCATGCAGATGATACATGGCAAAATAAATTTGGCCACACGGATCATCGTGGCGGTGGCAGATCATCTGGAAGAGAAACCCTAAGTCGTGTGATTGCGGGATCATTTGCAGAAATGTTAATTAATCAAATCAGTCCTAAAACTCAAATTACTGTATTTGCAAAACAAATTGGGCCTCATCATCTTACAAAAGCAATCGAGTTACCAGACGCTGTGAAGTTGTTCTTAGAAAATGCAAAAAATGAAGGTGAAAGCTACGGGGGTATCATCGAATGTTGTATCAAAAATACCCCAATAAATTTGGGACAACCCGTATTTCATAAATTTAAATCTGATTTGGCCAGTGCAATGATTGGTATCGGTGCGACAACGGGTTTTGAATTTGGCCAAGGCTTTTCAAATATTGAAATGAAGGGGTCTGAATTTCACAAAAATATGTCGTCTGAAAATTATGGTGGAATTCGTGGTGGCATTACGACTGGTGAAGATATTATTTTTCGAGTTGCTTTTAAGCCGACATCATCAATAAAAGATGTGGCAAAACTTGGCCGACATGACCCTTGCATTGTACCAAGGGCGATTCCTGTCGTGTGTGCCATGACGTGGCTGGTTTTGGCCGATCATTATTTGTGGGCAAAGACGGACCGTATTAACTTAACTTAACTTAACTTTGCCCATATAAATATAAGCAATACCAAAGCTAACAGGTACAAAACTAACTTGTGAAAACGAGTTAGATTCATACATTAATTTCAAAAAATTTTCACGACTTGGAAATGCTGCTGACGATTTTTGTAAATAATCATACGCTGCCCCTTGACCAGTCACCAGACCACCTAATTTAGGTAATACTTTTTCAGAATAAAAGTTATATAA
>JAYVKY010000238.1:0-2671 GCA_043767965.1 Pseudobdellovibrionaceae bacterium | reverse complement strand
AATGGAAACGCAACATTAATGCGGATTTGTTACTGACAGCATTGATTGATGCATTTTCTATTTTAGTTATTTTCTTATTAATGAGTTTTTCAAGCACCGGTGATATTTTGTTTATTAATAAAAATACTGAATTACCGAAAGCATCGCTGGCCACAATTTTAGAGCGTAACCCCGTCGTTAAAATTGATGAAGGTAAGCTTTACGTTGAAGATAAAGAAGTTACGACGGAAACAATCGTTTCCGAATTATTACAGGTTCGTAAAAAATTCACAGATATTCACCCCAACGAAGAATATCCGGGAATTGTGACCATTCAGGCTGATCGCAGAGTTAAGTACGAACAGTTAAATTCAATTGTTCTGGCGGCCTCACATGCGGGTTTCAGTGATGTTCGCTTTGCTGTGACGATGAAATAGGATGATAAAATGATGAATAGGAAGTTCAATGCATAATTTTTTTAAATTTATAACGCTCGGATTTTTAATTTCTCAGCTAGCGCAAGCGCAGGATGCCAATCAAGCCTTATTGATCACAAAGCTTGAAAAAGTGACGCAATCTTTGGCCGACAAAGATGAATCAAAAGTGGCCATTACATTGCGATTGGCAGATCTTTATTCAGAACGCGCAAGACATGATTCTATGAGTGAAATTGAAAAGGGTTGTTCAGCGAATTGTACAGCTGGAAATTCTGACCGCGTAAAGGCTTTGCGTTTATATACTGAAATTCTGCCACGCGTGCCGGAAGTGAACAAAGCCAAAGTGATCGTTCAAGTCGGACATTTATATCAGCTCAATGGTCAAGAAGAAAAAGCTCTGCAATTTTATAACAAAGTTATTGATGAAAGACCGACACAATCTTTATCTGCTGAATTAAAATCAGAGGCACATTTATCTTTGGCCGAAATTTATTTTAAACGTCACGATTATAAGAAAGCTTATGCCCATTACCAAAATATTTTAAACTTACCTCAATCAAACTCAAAAGGCCTGGCAGCCTATCGAAGTGCCTGGTGTTTATTTAGTACAGGTGATCAACAAGGGGCCATTACACAGGTAGAAACAATTTTAAAAACACCAAGTTTATTATCTAAATCTTCAATAAATGCGGATAAATCTGAAATTAATAAGCAGTTTCATGAAGAGGTTTCAAAAGATTACGCAACTTTTTTATCACAAAAACATGTCACATTAGTTGAAGTTAAAAAATTATATCAATTAAGCCCAGAAAATACGCGACAAGCAAATGTTCAGTATCTTGCCTATGAACTTGATCGTTTAGGCAAGAAATCTGAATCTTTGATCGCATGGCGTGAAGCTGCTGGTTCGATCACAATACCGGAAGATAAATTAAGTGCTAACCTTGCAATGGCCCAGTTAAATTTAGACGTATTGGACAAAAAATCAGCCTTATCGTCATTTGAGAAAGCACTTGGTCAAATTTCTGAACTTAAAAAATGTGAACAAAGTACAAATTGCGATGAGTATCGTAAACGCGCTAGGTTCTTTGTTGTTTCTTGGAATCAAACTGAAAAAAAACAAGCCTCACAAGAATTGTTACAAGCTTATCAATTATATTTAGGCTTTTTTAAAGCAGATACTGAAATGAAATCATTTGCCGTATCTGCTGCTGTTTCTGCAAAAAATATGGACCTAGCCTGGTCATTACAACAAAGCATTGTTGACGAGCTCGTTTTAAATTCAACAAAACCAGATTTTTTAGAAAAGAATTTAGTTCAACAGCTTGATCTTGCGGATACATCAGGTCAGATCGAACATAAAAATTTGGCTTATGAAAATTACACAAAATATAGTGTGCTAAAAACTAAACTTTCCGAGGTTCAATACCAAAAAGCACACCAAGCTTACGAAAAAAATAACTACGCCGTTGCAAGTGCAGGGTTTCACGAAGTGGCTATGTCAAAATTAGCCGACATGAAATTACGCAAACAAGCCGCCGATCTAGCATTAGATTCATTAGGATTGATGAAAAATACGACTCAACTTGTGACTTGGGCCAGTTTATATAAAACTGAATTAGGTGAAGCAAATTCAAAAGATTTTTCACAGATTTTGCAAAAATCAAAACTATCAGAAACAGTCGAGTTAGCCGGACAAAGTAACGAGGCGGCCTACGCATCCTTAGCAGGTATTAATGTCGCTGACCTTGATACAACAGATAAATTAAAATTTTATAAAAATAAAATTATTTTGGCTGAAAAAAATAAAAAATTCTCTGAAGCTATTTCTGCGGCGGACTTTTTAGTTGCGATCAAAGAAGCCTCTACTGAAGATAAAGAATTTGCTTTTTCACGAAAAGCCTATTTGTCCGAACTGCGCCTTGATTTCGGAGCCGCTTTTACTGCAACTGAAAAGCTATCAAAAACGTATTCAGCGGACGAGAAAAATTTAAAACTAGCCTTATTTTCTGAGTTATCAGGTGGCACGAGTGAAATATACTACAAAAAATATTTACAAAGTGCTGTTAATGAAGAAAACAAAAAACTGGTTGCCGTTGAACTAGTGCAAAAAGCAAAAAATAAAGAACTTGAAATTCAAAAACATGCAGCCATTTTAGAAAAACATCCAGAAACTTATGCCAACTTATTGGCTGAAGTATATGCTTTGAATCCCTCGCCGTCAGTTTATAAAAAAATCAACCAAAATAGGGATT
>JAYVKY010000237.1:0-7761 GCA_043767965.1 Pseudobdellovibrionaceae bacterium | reverse complement strand
TTTTTTGCTTAAGACCCCTTTAAAAATAAATAAGTCTGCCGGGCCTTTACTTTAGTCTAGATCCACCCGAAATAAACATTAACAGAGATAATCACACAGTGTGAATTTCTTCCTAAGCAACATAAGGGGGACAAATGTCCGACACGAACAGAAAATTTAGATCATCACCACGAAAAGAAATAGCCCAGCTGACTTTAGATTCTTTTTCATCACTAGAAAGTTTAGAAAAATTAGCCTTCTACGGGGAAGTTATCGAAGCTTCGACTTCCGGTATTTTAATTCACTTTAAACGCGAAGATTTTATTAAAAAGGAATTACGTTCGAATTTAAGCATAGACTCGCTGGTTGGCTCGAAAGTTTATTTTAATATTCACGAAATGGATCTTGAAATAACTGGCACCGTCGCACGCACACAGTTTTTAGGTAAAAAAGGTTTTTATGTGGCTGTCGATTACAGTTCAGATGCACCTGAATACTGGCGCGAATGCTTGATGGATTTGTTGCCAACCTAGATTTTGAATAAATTAAAGGTCGTAAAACTTCGGAAGGCCTGATTCGCTAATTAAAACAATTGAATAGTGTGTTGGTAAAAACCACGCGATCGCCTCGGCAACGCCTGCGTGTTCTGCGATGGGTGGGTTGCCGATCGATTCTAAAGAAATACAAAAATCATAATTTTTTTCATCCGTTGAAACCATTAAAACCTTGGGGCTTAAAACAGCTTGGTCACGAAAAAAATCTTTTAATACTTTTCGCACATGTAATGGCAAAAAGGCCTCGCTGGGCGTGCCAGAAAATATTTTTTTGCTTTGATAATCAATTTCAGATTTTTCTGAATTTTTCTCTGCCAGATCGGGCTGAATAAAATAGCCGGTCTCTCTGAAATTCCAGATCATACCAAATGAAAAAACATAATCAGGGTAAGGCTGACGTTTGGGATTTACGACAAGACCAATGCCTTTAGTCGCTAGCCATTGAAATAATTTTTGCGTTGATTCAATTTCATCATTTATCGTATCAGCGCCATCTGTGGGGCTTAACGTTTCACAAATAATATAGGGCCAGCCGTCGGGCCCCTGTTGTGGATCTTGCGATAAAAGCCTAACCTGCTGTTCTGAAAAAGATTTAAAAAACTTTTCATCCCAAGAAAAATTGCGATTCTGTTCAGGTGTTTTTAATAATTCAGAAATATTCATTTTATTTTTTTCGTATTATTTAATGATATTCTGTACGATCACTAGGGTTTTATAACCCTGCGTTCGTACGATATCACCTTTTGTCGTTTTCTTTAAGCTTCCGTCGCGACTGATGACTGGGATTAAACCCTTGCCTGCGTTTTTGACTGCCGTAAAAATAATTGGGGCATAATTAGGGTGCATACGAACACAGCCACCCGACGCACGCTTACCCAGGTTTGGCTCGGTTCCGCCCGGGGCTTGATGGGTTGCAATACCTGATTCAAAAAATACGGCATAAGGCATCCAGGTTTTCCATAAATTTGAAAAGTAATGCTCATCTAAGGTATCTACATCAAAATAACCCACCGGAGTCATTGACCAGTAAGCGCGCTCAGAACAGTGATCTTTTTTAGGATCTTGACCTTCAGCGCAGCCTTTTTCAAAAGTTTCACGACCGGTTGAAACCTTTGTCAGTTGTGAAAGTTTTCCGTTCACAAATAGACGCAAAGTTTGTCGATCGTTGCCTTCGTTGGCTTTGTTAATAACAATCACATTTGTAAATTCTTTCATCCATGAATAGGTTTGAAAATCCGATTCAGAAAATGGGCGCATCTGAATTTCTGCTGGGGGTATTGAATGATCAATGGTTTCTACCCAAACCTGCGCTTGTGAAAAAACAGAAAAAAATAAAGCGATCAAAAATACCAACTTCATAAAATGCCCCCAAGGCGGCCAAGGTAACGAAAATAGTGGGTGCTATCAAGGTTTGATTGCTGACGAAAGCAGGGTTTTTGAAAAAAGTATCTGCTTTTCACGCCTAATGCGTATAATTCGATCGTAAAATCTTATAGACGGCCCTGTAACTCTAGGTTTTTAAAAATTAAAAAAGCTTTCGGGTATTTTGTTCCGAATGGGCTGCCCGGCCGTACCCTCGCCACCGATATTGCCCTGCAGGCCGTTGATAGCTTCAGAGCTAATAATTTTCACCGAATACCCCGTGCGCCCTCCGGTGACGCAATTACCCGGGGTGGGTGGTTTTACGGGGCTGGCATTGGGGTCTGCGATACTTTTATAATCATGGTTTACATCAGTTGCATCGTTACAGGTGCCAAATAACATTGTGCCCGTGGGTGACACGCTGGTGCTACCGACAGCACTGGCATCAAACGGAAATTTCGTGTAACCCTCGGAATTTGTTAAATTAAGAAATGTCCAGCCCGTTAAAAGTGATGTTGGCAGTTTGGGGATAAATGCAAAGTTGCCCCCGTCATCAATGTTTTTAGAAACTTCAGTGCTCGCAATTCTTAACTGATCCATAACCGTAAAGTTATCATCACCATAATCTTTAGAAAAAACTAAACCCGAGGTACCCGTATTTGATTCTAATTCTCGGACAAATTTATTATTTGGCTCCTTCCAGTTTTTATAATAATTATTATAAAAATCGGGTTCGATCGAATAATATGTTAAATCAAATTGGTTCGGGGCAACGACGGATAATTCTAGATTTTTAATTCTTGCTCTCGAAGATAGACCTTCGCCATTCCAATCTGCAAGATTTGGTCGATCACCGCTACCTAACTTGTTACCACCAATTAAATCCCGATGATATTTTGCGATATATCGTGCATCCGACAAACCTTTGATATCACCAATAAAATTTGAATAATTCATTATAACATTTGTGGCGCTTGCTTGGCTGCCTTGCGCACCAGCACTTCGTAATGGCAAAGTTTTATCAACTTGGTCGCCTTGACTGCCACCAGACCTACTTGATACAGGTACATCTCTGCCCCAATTTTTAAAAAACCGCGGCCCTACGCTACCGCCAAATGGTTTTGCAAACGATACTGCACTTAGTTTTATTTTGCTCAGTGGTAAAAATGGAATTTTGGGTTCGCTTTGGGCACGTACACCGTAATAGACCATGCACCATGGGTTTTTTTCTACCCCGAGACTAAATTGTTGAGTAAAATTATTTTTATCAAATCCACTGTCTTGTCTACTAATAATTCCATTTAAATTACCACTGCCATCAACCGTGGACACAAATTGAAAATCACTTGATCCTGGATTTTTTTTATCTTTTCCTTTGGTCTGTTCGCAAACCAGTTGATAAAAAGAAATATATTTGAAAAGAATCTCTGCATATAGTTCAGATTTACATTCCGCAGCTGCAGAAAAATCATCAGAGGTGCCGTTCAGAACCTTAAACGAATTATTTATCGAAACTCTGTTTGCATCGGTCAAATTATTTAGAAATGTATTTTCTGACCCTTTTTTAACAAGGTCTCCGTTTAAATCAATAAATTTTTGTTCTTCGTTATTTAAGTTTTTAAATAACGCTTGTATTGTTTTCATTTTTTTATTTTTATCATTTCCGTAACTGCCTAAAAATGTTGAAAGAACTTCGGCGCCTAGGGCTGTGCTTTTTTGGCATATATCTTCAATATTTTTATTTGTAAGATCAATTGTACGTCCAATGGATGCTGCAACATTTGCGCTACCATTAGTAAATCTTCCCACCTGCCGGATTAAATTAACTACACTGGGTAAACCACTGCCTAACCTTTGACAACTTGTTTTACAAAAAGTTTCTGTCCCCTTGTCGTTACCCTTCCAATCACCATAGCCCACATGTGCTAAACAAAAGGCCGGTACGTCATTTAAGTTTAAGTTTACACCAGTTCCACACTTTGCATCGTCACCAAATGAAATAGGACCTTGTAAATTTTGTATCGGCAACGAAATTGAAGGTGGGTTTGGGTGATCAGCCGCCATCCCAAACGTTCCCAAAATTCGGTACCGCCAAGTTAACAACTTCCAGGCTTGGCGAATTTGAAAATTCACGTGTGAAATCACGTTTAACATTTCGGCCTGTTTCATCGCGCCGTAATAGGCGGCCAGATCTGTTGATTGTTGCAAATTTATTTTATGATGAACCAGAAGGCCGACGTTGATCAGAAGTGCAAAAAAAATAAAGACGATTTGAAAAATCAGTGCGACAAATATAGCAACTTGGCCTTTTTGATTTTTGCGCGTCAGCGTGAAAAAGGGTTTTTTATTATTTATTTTTTTTGGCGTTGGAATTTCGCTGTTTTGCACTGTGATATTTATTGTATGTGGTTTTTTGCGGGGCTCAAATGTTCTGTTTTAATTGTCCTATTTTGGTCCAGTCTAGGTATGCTAAGACTGCTTAATTGAACCAACTTATTTAAATAAATCCGAAAGCACTGTGTGCCTTGCGCCCAATTCATTGTAAAGCGGGCTTCTTTGAACTCCTTCAGTTGTGATAAAACACCAAGTTATATTTTTTCGAGTTTTTGTTTTTTCTTTAAAAACTGCTTCTTTATTTTTAAGATCTTGAAATAATTGTTTGTTGATTTTTAATAGACTGTCATATTTTTTAATCTCACAAAGTGTAATTGTTTTGTCTTGTCGATCAAATAATAAATCAATCTGGGCCTGTTGGTGCAAGCTCCAAATTGACGGCAGTGCTGTCATATTTGACAAACCTAGGGCCTCTTGAATTTGCTCGCTGTGCTTATAGCAAATATTTTCAAACGTATATCCCGCCCAAGATTTATATTTTTGGGAATTAGAAATGGAAAACCAGATATTTTTTTTATTTTTTTGCAAAACTCCTAAATTTGATTTTGAAATCCAGCTTAAATAAAAATAACTGTACTCATCGATAACGCGATAGCTTGTATCTTTTGTTTTTCGACCAAACTGAATCAATGAAGTTATAAAGCCGGCCTCTTCAAGTTCATTAATATATTTATTAACCTGTCCGCCCGATTCGACTTTAATATTCTTTAACAAATTATTTCGAGTAATTCCATATCTATGGCTGGCAATTTCAGCAAAAATTTTACTGTGTACTATTGAATCGTCGAACAATGATGCAAATAAATTTTTAAATTCTGAGTTTAATAACCCTGTCGATGAAAAACAAATCCGATCAACAGCTTGCTGAGCAGATTCACCCTTCGCTATCTCGTTAAGATAGAATGGTATGCCGCCAAAGGCCATATAAATATCTAAGATTTGACTTTGATTTAAATGCAAACCCAAGTAGCGGATATATACTTCCGTTTGTTTTAAATTAAACGGTTCGATCTTCAAACTTGTTGTAATTCGATTATGCAGACCACCCTTTGCATGAACCAAGTTGTTCAGCATCCAAGAGGCCGCCGAACCACACAGAATAATTTTAATATTTTTATTTTTTGACCACTCGGTATTCCAAAAATAATTGATTTCTTGTAATAAATTAGATCTAGGTTTTGCTAGCCATGGCAGCTCGTCAAAAAAAATAATTATTTTTTCATTTTTTCTTATTTTATTAATCTCCTGGCTTAGCAGAATAAATGCAGCCTTCCAATTTGGCAGTTTTTGAATGGGTGCAGACTTAAAAAACTTCTTAGATATCTCGGTCGTAAAATTTTCGAGCTGTCGCTCTGTCGAGCCATCTTTAAGGCCCGTGATTTCAAAATAGTTTTTTTTTTGTTCGAAAAAAGAACGAATAAGATAGGTCTTACCGACCCTGCGTCGCCCATAAACTGCAACAAGCTCGGCCTGACTAGAGTTTTCTAGTAGTTGCAGTTTTTGTATTTCAATGTCACGTGATATAATTTTTTTAGCACTCATCACCCTAAGAATACTTGAAATACATAGATTTGGCTACTTATAAATTATTATAATCAGCCAAATCTATGTATTTTTATATTAGATTTGGCTGATTATATATGTTTTCTGCAGCTGCCACGACCAAGGTCATAAGTCTGCAAATCAGAAATGAAACTTATTCATGCCAAATAAATTCAATTCAAGTAATCTATTTGAAGCACTTTTTTAACTAAGGAATGAAATGACAAAAATATTTTTTTTAGCATTATTACTGACATCAACTGCCCTGCATTCTGAGATTTTATTTGAAGGTTATTATAAGGTCACCCAAGCTAAAAAACATATTGGCTTTGTCATTCAAAGAAATGAAATTGATCCTAAAACAAAAAATTTCAAAACAACAAGTTTTTTAAAATTGGCAAAAAATGGTTTTGACATGAGCGAATCTTTGCAAGCAGTTTCTGATGCCGATTTAAAACCCGTTCGCTATACGTACCTTGCAACTGATGGCACAAAGTCAAAAACGATTGATGCCACATTTAATTTTACAGGCAAAGAACCGAAAATGACTGCAATGATGACAGAAAATGGTGAAAAGAAAAAGAAAGAAAGAAAAATCACTAAAGATACTTTTTTATCCAGCGCGCTTTATTATTTTATGTTGAAAAGCAAATCCGGTATCAAGGCCGATACCAAGTACGATTTTTCAGCCATAGCTGAGGAAACTTTTGAGGTTTCGCCGGGCTCTTCCCGCATCGAGAAAAAATTAATTACTCAGGGCCCCTTGCAATTGATGCGCTCGCAAAATAAATTTGCTGGCAGTGAATATTCAAATTTATTAAACGAGCGCGGCGAAGTGATCTCTGGCTTGACACCAGCGACTGGGATCGAATTGGTTTTAGTGCAAAACACTGAAGAAGCCACAGAAGGCGTCAAGGTTTCAGTCGGCACGCTCGAGAAAATATTTGGCGATGTGCCAGCGGGAAAAATAAATATTTACGGTAGATAAAAGGATTTATTTATGAAATTAAATGAAATGATTGGTCAGTTGACATTAATTGGTGTTGCGGGCCATAGCCTAACGGGTGATGAGAAAAAATTTATTATTGAAAATAATATTTCTGGCATTGTATTATTTGGTCGAAACGTTAGTGAACCGAAACAAATACGTGACCTGTGTGCCGAAATTCAATCACTTCGTTATAAAATGGTTGATCGTGCTCCGTTATTTGTCGGCATCGATATGGAAGGCGGTCGTGTTCATCGGCTTAAGCCGCCTTTTACTCAGTGGCCGGCATTAAAAAATATTGGTGATCTTGATGCGCCAACAGTGGCGTTTCATTTTGCGCATAGCATGGGTGTCGAGCTTATGTCTGTCGGAATAAATCTTGATTTTGCTCCGTGTGTCGATGTTTTCACGAACCCGAAAAATACAATCATCGGGGATCGCGCCATTAGCAGTGATCACCATCAGGTTGAAAAAATTGCCTCAGCTCTTGTACGGGGTTATATCAAATCGGGTATTTTATCTTGTGCAAAACACTTCCCCGGCCACGGCCACACCCTTATTGATTCACACGAAGAGCTCCCCGTCGAAGATGCGACTCTTGAGCGTCTTCGCGAAGTCGAACTAGTTCCTTTTAAAAAAGCTCTGCGCAGCCGTGTTGATATGGTAATGACTGCACACATTTTATTTAAAAATATTGATCCAAAATGGCCCGTTACATTGTCTCCGTTGTTTTTAAAAAAAATGATTCGCGAAGAATTTAAGTATCGTGGGCTAATTATTACTGATGATCTAGACATGAAAGCCATGGCAAAGCACTACAGCAAAAGTGAAATCCCAGTTCGTGCTTTTGAAGCGGGTGCAGATTTACTATTATACTGTAACGAACCCGAATCACCGCCGATAGCTATCGAGGCGGTTTCGAATGCTGTTGGGCTGGGCCGC
>JAYVKY010000236.1:0-3033 GCA_043767965.1 Pseudobdellovibrionaceae bacterium | reverse complement strand
TGAGAAAACAAATTTAAAAACAACAACTGGTGGAAATACAACTGAGATTGATGAAGTTAAAACTTTTAAAAGTAAAACAAAATTCACAGCTCTGTATGCGAAAAATTTCTATGATTTCACTTTAAAAGGTGGATTGATCGAGAACACTGGCGGTATTGGCATTGATTACAGTTTTATCCAGAATCGATTTATGGCAAGCATTGAAGCCTATGATTTCGAAAAACTACAGTTGCGCTCTAGTTTGAATCTTCGATTACCGTACGGATTTTATTTAAAAGGCGGTTACTCTGATATCCTAGATAAAAACAACGCAAGATCCGTATTTGCAGGAGCCGGACTATTCTTAACCAATGATGATTTTAAATTATTATTAAGTAAATCACCATTTTAAATTCCACAGAGAAAGTTCACAGTCATGAAAAGAGCTTTAGTCAGCGTTTCAGATAAAACAGGTCTCATCGAATTCTTAAAACCTTTATGTGAAAAAGGTTTAGAAGTTATTTCAACAGGTGGAACATTGAAGTTTTTAAATGAATCTGGTATTCATGCCAAAGATGTCAGTTTAGTTACAAATTTTCCAGAAGTTCTAGATGGTCGTGTAAAAACTTTGCACCCAAATATTCATATGGGGTTATTGGCCAGAAAACAAATACCAAGTCACGTAGAGCAAATGAAGAAATTTAATGTTGATTTTTTTGATATGGTCATTGGTAATTTATATCCATTTGAAAAAACAGCATTAAATCCAGCTTCGACATTAGAAGAAAAAATTGAAAATATTGATATTGGCGGACCCAGTTTTTTGCGTTCAGCTGCTAAGAATTTTCAAAATGTGATTGTTGTCAGTGATGTGAATGATTACTCGTGGGTGCTTGATAAATGTTTAAGTCAGCAAATGACTATGGCGGATCGAAAAAAATTGGCGATCAAAGTATTTTCATTGACTTCATTTTACGACGCTATGATTGTTCAAGAATTAGCAGATAATTCTGTTTTAGAAGAACTTCCATATTTAAATTTAGCATTAAAGAAACAGCAAACTTTGCGCTACGGTGAAAATGCACATCAAAAATCAATTTGGTATACAAATCCATTGATTACGGTCAATTTATCAAGCGCTGAAATTATTCAAGGGAAAGAGCTCTCATATAACAATTTACTTGATCTGGATGCGGCATCGGATCTTGTGTCCCAGTTCACAGAGGCCGCGTGTGTGGCTGTTAAACATAATAATCCATGCGGCGTGGCCACTGCTGATAATATTTTTAGCGCCACCAAAAAAGCTGTTGAATCTGATCCCAAAAGTATTTTTGGGGGTATTTTAGCATTCAATAAAATTCTTGATATAGACACAGTCGAATTTCTTCAGCCGCTTTTTCTGGAATGTTTAATCGCTCCAGGCTATACGGCAGCAGCTGTTCAGAAATTGGCGCTCAAAAAAAATTTACGAGTATTGTCTTGGCCACAAATCTTACAGAAAAAAGATCAGATGCAATTTAAATCTATAACTGGCGGGATTTTAGCACAAGAAACAGATACATTTTTAACGAATCATTGGCAAATTATTGGCGAAAAGCCGACAGATCAAATTCACAATGACATGATTTTCGGCGAAAAAGTTTGCGCCTTTTTGAAAAGTAATGCAATTGCATTGATCTATCGTGGTCAGACGTTGGGGCTGGGGATGGGGCAAGTCAACCGCATTGATTCCGTTAATTTAGCAGTGCAACGAATGAAAAATTATAGGCAACAGCACCATGTAGAATTATCACAAGTCGTCGCTGTTAGTGATGCATTTTTTCCGTTTGCTGACTCGGCAGCACAGCTTCAGCAGGCTGGCATCAAATGGATTTTTCAACCCGGTGGATCCGTCAAAGATCATGAAGTTATTGAATATATTAAACAGAATGAAATGAATATGGTCTTGTCCCAAAAAAGACATTTTAGACATTAATAAATAGCGACGAAGGTATCATATGAATGTTGAAATTGAAAAAAAATGGCTCGTTAAATCCGACAATAAAATTGTTGGCCCCTTTTCATTTGAACAGCTTGAAGATCTTCTGCTTAAACGCCAAGTTGCATTGATCGATGAAGTTCGTGATATGAACCGACGTTGGTTATATATTCGAGAAATTCCAGAATTGAAAGACATGGTTGGACGTGTTCGTAATGAGATAGACAAAAAATCCGAACAAACACGTACTGTACAATCACTAACCCAGAAGCATTCTGAAACCTTAACGGGCGCGCAAACAAAAACAGCTGAATTGCAAAATCCAGAACTAACTCACTTGCCATCAACGTTTACCAACGTCACTGTAGAAGCCGAAGACATTGCGTTCGATGATGTCGAAATACAAGAGAAACCCACTCGTAAGAAAAAAAACAACCCACAATTTGTTTTATCAAGCGATCCACAGATACAAAAGGAAATGCGACAGAATAAAAAAAATGCAGTAATTATTATTTTAAGCGCACTTATTCTTACTTTTACAATAATCGTTGGATTTTATTTTTTCAAAAAAATAACTCAAGAAAAAGCTGAGCACGCACTATTCACCAAAGTTCGTAGGTATGTTATTTTTGGCGCAGATGCAAAGGCGATAGAATTTTTTCAAAAATTGCCAGAAAATCTTCAAGCCAAAGTTTTGCCAGACATTTTAACTTTATTTCCAAAGCTAGATGCCGATGGTCTTATTCATCTAGATCAGGCACTACAGCAAATTTTAAAAACTCCGAATTTATCGTCATTACAAAAAAGCCAAATTGAATTGATTGAATTTAATAAAAGTTTAAATTTAAATAATATCAATGAGGCCAAGGGGCATTTAATTCGAGCTAAAGATATCGAACCTGAATCCGAGAGCGTCAAAGAAAATGAGGCCATTTTAAGTTATCTAGAAGGTCAAAATAAAAATTCGTCCGAACAGTTTTTGAATTTATTTAAGCAACAGAACAAAGGCCGGTACTTATTAGGATATGGGTTGAATCTGCTTAAAAAATCGCAAGCTGCGGATTCGGATGTGATCG
>JAYVKY010000235.1:0-2963 GCA_043767965.1 Pseudobdellovibrionaceae bacterium | reverse complement strand
AATTTTTCTGCACAATACTGTAGTCATCATAGCCGGCATCAGAAATTAATTTCGAATAATCAGATACGTTGAGCTTCTTTATTTCTTTAGTGGTCATTGGCCTATTCAGTATTTCTTTCGATGAATCGGCACTTTCAGTTGTATTTTGCTTCAGTAATAGGTCAATTTCGTCGATTGTCTGTTTATCTATATTTGACGGACTGCCCGACGGCAAAGTTGGCGCCTGCCCGTATGATTTAAACTGATAACACAGAATTAAAATAAATAAGGTTATGATTTTTTTTATTTTCACATCATTAGGCTAAATGAAATCAAACAATGAATCTACGACAATCTTAAAATTAACTAGCCTAACATCTAAAATTAGATTGTTAATTTAAACCTTCAGCAAACTTTTTATCAATACTGACGCCCAAGCTCATTAGAAATTTATGAGGCATCTCTGCACCAGCAAACACAAATACAAAGTCATTTTGAATAATTACTTCCTGCTGCTCTTTTTTAATTTTAATGTTTTTATCTAAAATTTCAATTACAGAAGAGTTGAACCAGATCTCAACCTGTTGTTTTTGCTGTAGTTCTGTAATTCTTTTTATATTGTCTTCGTTGCAACGATCAAATACACCGCTTCTTACGAGTAGGTGCACCTTGTTTTTCAATTTCGCATCAGCCAGCATTTGAGCAGCCTCTACCCCGGCATTTCCACCGCCGACAACCACAATATCATTTTGCCTATATTGCGCGGGGTCCAACAAATTGTACGTTACTTTGGTCGAGTCTTCCCCTGGCACGCCCAGTTTTCTGGGGCTACCCCGTACACCCATACAAAGAATAACTTTCTTGGCTGTTATTACACCCTTACTTGTAGTTACTGAAAAAATGTTGCCTTTTTTTTCTAAATTTTCAAATTTAGTCTGCTCCTGAATTTTAAAACCTGTTTTTTTCTTAACTTCCAGCCAATAGGTCAGAAGATCTTCTTTTGAAGTCTTTTGTGAATCAAACTTTTTCTGCCCGATTATTGGCAGAACAAAGGGGTGACTCATTACGATTTTCTGTCGCGGGAAATTATAAACTGTTCCGCCGAATGAGCTCTGTTCAATGCATAAATAAGATTTTTTTTCTGCAATTGCAGCCAAACCGGCAGCCAGACCAGCAGGTCCCGCGCCCACAACTAATAAGTCATAGTCTGTTTTTTCGTTTTTAATTTTAGAAATAGCATCTTTGCCGGCCAAGACCCCTTGCTTAATTGCATTTCTGATCAGGCCCATTCCACCTAATTCTCCGGCAATATACAAGCCGGGCACATTGGTTTCGTAGTTTGTTGATAATCTCGGTATATCCATGCCGCGGGTTTTAGTTCCGAAAACCAGTTTGATCGCTTCAAACGGACAGGCTCGTTCGCATTCACCGTGCCCTACACATTTTGTCGGACTGACCAGCACGGCCTTATGATTTATCATTTTAAGTATATCCCCTTCCGGACATACTTTTGTGCAGACACCACACCCGGCGCATCGCGCCGGATCAATTTCGGGATGTAAACTTAAGGGTTCGTTCATCCCGGATTTTTCAGCTTTAGCGACTAGTTTTTTTGCTTCTTTATGGTGTTTTTCGCGGTTTTTCATACTTAAAAACACCGAAATGCTGATCCCAGCAAAAATTAAATACACAATATTATCTATAATTAACTCTAATATTTTTTTCATTTTGGCCCTGTAAGTTTAAGCCTAACGCAAGATTTTTATAAAACCTAACTAATACAATAAATGACCGCCTTAAATTGATCTAAGTCCTAATTGTGAACCGCGCCCAATGCACAAAGTGGAAATAATAGGTTATTTACTTCATCTTTATAAATAGTTAGTATGCATAAGTGAATTATAAAAAACATATTTTCGGTATTCTATCAACTCTGCTGATTGTATCTGCTGCTGCTTATTATTTTGTGTTTATAAATCAAATTCAGGATCGAAACTTAATTGATGCCCTGGCCTTACCTGACATCTACGGAAATACAATTTCAAGCTATCGCGGCAAAAAATATATAATTGTTAATTTCTGGGCCACTTGGTGCCCGCCCTGTGTAGAAGAAACTCCATCGCTCGTCAGGTTTGCTGAAAAATATGAAAAAGATTTTTATTTACTTGCGCTTTCTCAGGATGATTCAAAAAAAGAAATTTTTTCGTTTACTAAAACGTTTCCCAGTCTTAAAAGCAGCTTTATTCACATCATTCACGACAACAGTCAGGCGATTGCACGTTCTTATAAAGTAGATAAACTTCCGGAAACTTTTATTTATTCTGTTGCTAAAAATAAATACATCAGGTTTTCCGGTTCAACAAACTGGGATGCTCCTGAGGTAATTGATATGATTAATAAGTCCTTTAAGTAAAACTAATCTGCACTTTTGAAAGTAAATGTATTTTTATGGCACTCAGTACAGCTCGTATTGCCAGATACATGCGGCGTCGGATTAGCCTGAAATTCTGCAAGATGACATGAAACACACGTGCTCGACAGGCCTTTGTAAATACCATTCGTATGACATTCGTTGCAATCAAGCGTGCGGTGAGAGCCCCGCAGGGGAAACCGGGTTAGTGAATGTTTAAAACGGGTGGCTTCCCAGAAGTGCTGGGTGTGGCACGAACTGCAGTTCGGCTGACTTCCATTATGAATATCATCTTTTTGGTGACAGGCCAGACACTGTTGCGAAAGACCCGCCAATTTTTTACCGTCCTTATGGCATTCAGCACAATCCAGCATAAAGTGCACACCGGAAAGAGTGAAGTTCTTGTGAAAGTCTTTTGTTGATTTCCAGTTTTTTTCTGTATGGCACTCTTGGCACTGACGTCCGAAAGTTCCCTTGTGTGAATCTTTGTGACAATCGACACAGGCCATACTTAATGGCTTGAATTTAAAAACCTTCTTGGAAAGATTTTTGTATTTTGTTACTTCACCGGTCG
>JAYVKY010000234.1:0-2330 GCA_043767965.1 Pseudobdellovibrionaceae bacterium | reverse complement strand
GTTTACCAACCTTTGCTTTGATGACAGAAATTGGCGCCAGTTACAGTTATTCTAAAAAAACTTTCAATGCCACAAATTACTATCAAACTGATTCAAAGGCTGCATCAGTGTCTTTATACTTTTTAGAAAAATTTGCACTCGAATTATCATACACAGATCAATTTTATGAATCGCAAGAATCCGACACGACTTCGACCCGAACAGTCCAACAATCAACAAAAATCTATGGCACTGATTTAATATTTGTCATTACAGATCAGCGCAGCGCCTTTCAACCTTACATAAAGGCAGGTGGTGCCTTTATCGCAAAGAAAAAACAAGTTAAATACATCAACGCTGATGTCATCGACATCCCCACAAAAGATGGCCTCGCACCAAGTTACGGCGTCGGGTTGAAATATAAAATTTCAGAAAAATTTTCTATAAAATTAGGTTATGATGTTTGGTCAACACCCCTTGATGATGGTGCGACGACTGACGATGCATCTTTTAAAGCTGGTATTTCATGGTATTTATAGTTCTATCTGTTTTACTTTTATCAGGCTGTCAGATGGGTTACTATATCAGTTCGGCGCACAATCAATTTAGTATGATGCAAACACGAGTCCCCATAAATACTGCCTTGGGTAACGATTCCCTATCACTCGAACAGAAAAGAAAAATTGAACTCTCACAAAAAGCCCGCATATATGCTTTTGAAAAATTGAAATTAATTAAAACAGAAAATTATAATTCTTTTATTGAACTTAAACGACCCTATGTCACGTGGGTTGTACATGCTGCTGAAAAATGGCAAATGAAAAATTATGAATGGGTATACCCCCTGATCGGCAGTATGCCGTACAAAGGTTTTTTCAACGAAGCTGACGCCAAAACAGAGGCGAATGAAATGCTAAAAAATGGTTTTGATACGTATGTTCGCGGTGTCTCGGCCTATTCAACATTGGGCTGGTTTACGGACTCTCTATTATCATCAATGTTGCGCTATAAAGACCATGATCTGGTCAATACGATTATCCACGAAATTACCCACACCACAATTTATATTAAAAATAATTCTGATTTCAACGAACGATTAGCTGTATTTATTGGTGGCAAAGGTTCGGAACTTTTTTATAAGGATCTTGAGGGTGAAAATTCACCCACGCTGAATCTAATAGCACAAGAAAATGAAGATGATCGATTGTTTTCTGAGTTTATCACAAAAGAGCTGACCGATCTTGAAAAATGGTACATTGAAAATCCTCAAGCTGTCGCCAAAGATGAAACCGCTCGCATGGCTAGATTAAATCAAATTCATGAAAACTTTGAAAAAAAACTAGCGCCGAATTTAAAAACAAAAAGTTATATGAAATTCACCAAAGAAAAAATGAACAATGCGCGGATGGGGTTATATAAAACCTATATGAAAAATTTAAATGATTTCGAAGACGCCTATAAACGCCATGATAGTAACTTATTAAAATTTATTGATGCTATGAAAAAGCTTGAGGACTCGAAAGATCCCGAACAAGACTTAAAGACAATTTAAATGGATTCGTGATTACGAATTCATACGAAAATAAAACAGCGACCTTCGATTTTCTACCAGACGCTATTTTTGATTGATATTTGTCTGATTCAAAAAATTATTTTTTGAATCAGCGCTGGAATAATAATCTGGACATAGCATTTATACACAGATGCGATCCATAGACAGCTAGTTGTTAGATTTTTATTTATCTCAAATCTCATCCAATTTTTCAACGATGTGTCCAGATTTTTGTCTAACCCATCTCAAGCTCTAGTTTTTTCTTACGTTTTTGAACTTGTATAAAAATAGGTTCAGATTCAATGCCCATCGGAAAAAACAAAATTAATGGATTAATTCCCATAAAAGACGATAGTTTTAAAACAAGTGTTTTACCGATCATTAACTTGTCATTTTCAATTTTGCTCAAACTTGCTTGTGGTATATCACAGGCATAAGCCATATCAGCTTGATCAATATTAAAATTTTTACGCCAAGCTTTGATCAGCTGCCCTGTCGTCATCGAAATTGAAAATATATCGATAGCGTTTAATTTATTTATTTTTGCCACTTGTCCCCCGATAATTGTGATCCACAGTAATTCTTGCGATCTGAATGAATATTTTTTTATCTTCAATTTTATAAATAATTCGACCTTTATTCGAAAACGAGGAAGACCTGAAGCCTTCCCAATCATTTTGCAATTCATGATCATTCCATGTTGGATTTTTTCGAATTGATTCTGGACCATCGAACTGCATTTGCATAATCCACGTTTTTATAATTCGCTGATCTTCATCGGTCAGAAGCTTTTTTCTTT
>JAYVKY010000233.1:0-3275 GCA_043767965.1 Pseudobdellovibrionaceae bacterium | reverse complement strand
GTTTGTAATTTAACGGTGTTCACAGCAATTGGATTAGGCGATCCTAGAAACACCCCCGCAGCAGTCGCTGATGGTACTTCTGATAAATGGTCTATTAACCAAAACAAAACAGTCACAAATATAAGAACATTGTTATAAATATAAATATAAAAATGCTAAAAACTGTAATTCCTCAAACAACGCTGATATTTTTATCGGCTTTGTTTTTTTTAGGCTTAATTTTTTTTACTAAGCCAGTTCAGTATTCAGTTGATAAACATATCAGTCCTATACCTGCGATAAAATATTTCACGTTGGGATTTAAATATCAGATCGCTGATTTTTTTTGGTTTCAAGCATTGCAAGATTTTGATTATTGCGAACAAAAAATAAATCAATCCGAATGTGTTGGCAAATCGTGGCTGTTTCAAAATTTAGATTTAGCAACAGATCTGGATCCCGTATTTGAACCAGGCATGTATCGTATGGGTGCCTTAGCATTAACAGTTATTATTTCAGATTACCCCGGGGCTTCAGTAATCTTTGATAAGGCAATCAAAAATTATCCGACCGACTGGCCCTTGTTATACGCGGCAGGGTACCATGCATTGTTTGAAGAAAAAAATAAAACAAAAGCGGCTCAGTTGTATTTTGCGGCGGCCAAAAACGGTGCGCCAACCTGGGTTTCGGTCATGGCCGGCCGCCTGGCCCTAGAGGGCGGCGACAACGAATATGCCGAAAAAATATTGCAAACGATGATCGAAACTAATCAAGATGAAAAATTAATAAAACGCCTGCGGGAAAAGATGCAAAGTCTTAAAAATTAAAGTATAGTTAAATCGACAGGTATTCTAAAAAATCAAATCAAATGCTTAAATCAAAAGCTAATGTTATTAATTCGTTCAAAATTGATTATTTTTTACGATTCCAACCTTGACCTTTTTCTGATTGAAATCTTATTCTCTGCTGCTATGTCTGAAAAACGTGATTATTATGAAATTTTAGGAGTGTCAAAAAATTCTGACACAGAAACTATTAAAAAAGCGTATCGTAAGCTTGCGATGCAATTTCACCCCGATCGAAATCCCGATGATAAATCAGCCGAAGACAAATTCAAAGAAGCCGCCGAGGCCTATGAAGTTTTAAGTTCATCAGATAAAAAAGCCAGATACGATCAATTTGGCCATCAAGCTTTCGGCGGTGGTCAAAACGGATTTGGTGGTGGTGGCATTTCAGATATGAACGATATTTTTTCGCAATTTGGTGACGTCTTTGGTGATATTTTTGGTGGGGGTCAGGGCGGCGGCGGGCGCGGTCAAAGTCGCTCGCGAAATGCGGCACGCCGGGGATCTGACTTACGTTATATTTCTGAAATTAAATTGGAAGATGTCCTTAAAGATTTTGAAAAACAAATCGAATTTGATACAGACGAACAATGCGGTGAATGCGCAGGCATTGGTGCTGCAAAGGGTTCCGAGGCATCGACCTGTAAAACATGTCGCGGTTCGGGCCAAGTTGTCAGGCAGCAAGGTTTTTTTCAAATGGCCACAACATGCTCAACCTGTTCGGGCACGGGGCAAACGATTGAAAATCCTTGCAAACCTTGTCGCGGACAGGGTCGCGTAAAAGTAAAACGCAAAATTAAAGTAAAAATTCCGGCGGGCGTCGATAACGGCACACGGTTACGGGTCACTGGCGAAGGTGAAGGCGGTTATCGTGGTGGCCCGAATGGCGATTTATTCGTTGAAATCCGCATCGAAGACCACGAAATTTTCGAACGAGAAAATGAACATCTTTTTGCTGAACTTGATGTGCCTTATTTGCAATTTATTTTAGGTGGGGATCTGACAGTTCAAGGGCTTGACGGCGACGTCGAAGTATCAATTGCACGAGGCGCAAAAATAGGCGACCGAGTTAAAGTCTCATCACGAGGTTTACCTTCTTTACGGGGATCTCGTCGGGGTGATTTGTATTATACTCTTCAGCCTGAATTTCCCGAAAAACTATCTGAAGACGAAGAAAAATTGCTCAGAGAAATTGCAACATTAAAAAAGACTCATGTCGCAGCTCCAAAAAGTGGTTTTTTTGGCCGTAAAAAATAGCTTAAAAACAAAAATCAAAACCTTGACGTCGTAGTTTTGGTACACACATTAAGCTTGTAAGTATTGAACATTTAACAGGAGTATCATTATGGGAAAAATCATCGGTATCGACTTAGGAACAACAAATTCGTGCGTAGCTATTATGGAAGGCGGCGAGCCTAAAGTCCTTGTGAATGAGGAAGGTGCGCGTACAACGCCATCTGTCGTTGCTTATACCAAAGACGGAGATCGTCTTGTCGGCCAAATCGCAAAACGTCAAGCCGTTACGAACCCTGAAAATACAATTTATTCATCAAAACGTTTCATCGGGCGCAAGTTCGAAGAAGTTAAAGAAGAAATTAAACTTGTGCCTTACAATGTTGTCGCAAAAAATGGCGGCAATGATTGTGCATTTAAAATTCAAGGCGATAAGTTCGCAAGCCCCGAAGAAATCGGTGCCGGAGTTTTAGCAAAACTTAAAAAAGTAGCTGAAGATTATTTAGGATCTGAAGTTACAGATGCTGTTGTGACAGTGCCTGCCTATTTCAACGATGCTCAACGACAAGCAACTAAAGATGCAGGTAAAATTGCTGGTTTAAATGTTCTACGAATTATCAACGAGCCAACAGCCGCAGCGCTTGCTTATGGTATGGATAAAAAGAAAGATCAAAAAATCGTTATTTACGATTTCGGTGGCGGTACGTTTGACGTCTCTATCCTTGAGGTTGGCGATGGCGTTGTTGAGGTAAAAGCAACAAACGGTGATACGCATTTGGGTGGGGATAATTTTGACGTTCTTATTTTAGAGTGGCTTATTGCTGAATTTAAAAAAGATCAAGGTATCGATCTTAAGAATGATAAAATGGCGTTACAGCGTCTCAAAGAAGCTGCTGAAAAAGCAAAAATTGAATTATCATCAACTCAAGAATCAGACATTAATTTACCATTTATTACAGCTGATCAAACAGGCCCTAAACATTTACAAATTAAATTATCACGTTCTAAATTTGACCAAATGACCGAAGACCTTGTTCGCAGATCTATCGAACCTTGTAAGAAAGCTTTGGCCGATTCGGGTTTAACACTATCACAAATTGACGAGGTCATTTTGGTGGGTGGTTCGACACGTATCCCATCAATTCAAAAAGCAGTGAAAGATTATTTTGGTAAAGAGCCTAATAAATCTGTGAACCCTGATGAAGTTGTGGCCTTGGG
>JAYVKY010000232.1:0-10552 GCA_043767965.1 Pseudobdellovibrionaceae bacterium | reverse complement strand
ACAAATTACGATTTTTTTAAATCATTAATTTTATCAGCATCAAGCCTGTAGCAATCCATTTGATTTCCGAGGAAAAGTTGTAGCAAGTTAAAAAGTATTTAGTCGACAAATCTTCATGGTCTGGCTATTTCAATTTAAAATTAAACACATTTTGATCAAATTGATTGTAATCTTCGTAGGCGGTCAATTCGTATAAATCTTTGCGGGTTTGCATTAAATCAAGTGCCGCCGTTTGTGAACCTGTGGATTTAATAATATCCAGACCACGCTCGGTATTACCCATGGCTAATCTGAATGTTGTCACCGGATAAATCACCAAATTGTAACCAAAATTTTCAAGTTCGGTTTTTGTGTATAATTTGCCTTTGCCAAATTCGGTCATATTTGCCAATAACGGTACACTGATGGCTTTTCTGAATTTTTCGAATTCAGATTCGTCTTGTAAGGCTTCTGGAAAAATCATTTCAGCACCTGCATCAACATAAGCTTTCGCACGGTCAATGGCCTTATCAAGGCCTTCAGAGGCCCTGGAATCTGTGCGTGCGATAATTAAAAAATTTTCATCCAAACTTTTACCTAGTGTCGCGGCTTTAATTTTTCGATTCATTATTTCGGTTGAAACAACAGATTTATTATCAAGGTGACCGCAACGTTTTGGATTTTCTTGGTCTTCAAGGTGGCACCCTGATAAACCCATTTCGATAAATTCCTGAATAGTACGGGTCACATTCATTGGTTCGCCCCAGCCCGTATCAGCATCAATAATTGTAGGCAATTTTGTTGTACGGGCAATTTGACGACCTCTGTTTGCAACTTCTGTTAAAGTCGTAAGGCCAATATCAGGGTAACCCAAATCATTTGATAAAACAGAACCTGAAATATACACACCATCAAAATTTTTCTTTTCAATCATCATACTAACCAACGGCGAGAACGAGCCCGGAAACTGTAATAGCCTTCCGGTTTTTAATTGATCACGAAAATTTTTTCTTTTTTGGGCGGCAGCAATTTCAGGGAATAACATAAGAACCTCTGTCTAGTTTCACTTTTCAAAAACTTTGTTTTCTAAAATATACCTTTTGTATCACGTTTGTTATTCACTAATTTTTCAATAGGAATTTGAACATTCAATTGTTGGATTTCGGCAGCTGTTAATTCAGGCAGACGTTCACACAAAGAAATAAAACGATTGCGTTCATCTTTAGTAATAATATCTGCGGTTAGCGTATCAAATTTACGGATATAGTCTGCGCGTTTGAAGGGTCTGGCTCCGGCTGGGTGAGCATTGGCTACGCCAAGTTCATCAATGATTTTGTCTCCGTTGTTCATTGTGATTTCAACACGGCCGCCGAAACGTTTTTTATTGGGGTCTTGATCGTGGTAGGATTTTGTCCATTCAGCATCCTCTATCGTCTTTATTTTATGCCATAATCGGATTGTATCAGGGCGATTCGCACGTTCCGTAGAATAAGAATCAACGTGGTGCCAAGTTCCATCTTGTAGTGCTACAGCAAAAATATACATGATTGAATGATCTAAAGTTTCACGACTGGCCTTTGAATCCATTTTTTGTGGATCATTCGCACCAGTACCAATAACATAATGAGTGTGATGTGAGGTGTGAATCATAATTTCTTTGATGTCATCAAAGTTTTTAATTTTTGTTTTCATTCTTGCCGCCAAATCGATCAGCGCTTGTGATTGATATTCGGCAGAATGTTCTTTTGTGTAAGTCTCAAGAATGGCCCGTTTTTCTTCGCCAACTTCAGGAAGCGGAACGGTGTACTTTCCGTTTTTTCCATCAAGCATATAGGCAATGACAGAATCTTCACCTTCATAAATTGGTGACGGAGCGCCTTCGCCGCGCATACAACGATCGACAGCCTCAATTGCAAGTTTTCCGGCATGTGCGGGGGCATAGGCCTTCCATGAAGAGATCTCACCTTTACGTGATTGACGTGTCGTAAATGAAACATGAACTGCCTGTTGAATAGCTTGAAATACAATTTCAGTAGGCAAAGATAGCATCGCGCCAATTCCACCTGCTTGAGCCGGTGCAAGATGTGCAATATGATCTTTTTTATGTTCGTGCAAGCAAATCGCCTTCACAAGATTGACGTGCAGTTCATAACCGGCCAGAACGCCGCGGATAAAATCTTTGCCATTTTTATTTGTTTGTTGAGCTACCGCAAGCATCGGTGGGATATTATCACCTGGGTGTGAATAATCAGCTGCTAAAAAAGTATCGTGGTAATCTAACTCTCGAACAGCCGTGCCATTTGCCCAAGCAGCCCATTCACAAGAAAATTTTTGATCATTCGGCATTCCAAAGACAGTCGAACCACCCGCGCGCGGGTGAGCCAGAGCCATACTTCTGGCAGAAGCAACGGGGTGACGGTTACTGGCCGCAATAGCTACGGAAGCATTGTCGATCACGCGATTAATAATCATATCAATGACATCGTCTTTAATTGGCGTGACGTCGGTGCAGACTTCGGCCATCTTCCAGGCCAATTGGTCTTTACGATCTATTTTTTCTTTAGATGGGTAAACGCGAACTTGATGTTGACGCATAGGATTCTCCTCGTAAGTGGGTCAATATTTTGAGTTTTATATTAAATTTAAGTGCAGACAAAAATTACCTTAGAACACACCGACAGACAAATAAAATGCGCCTTCTGACTCAGAGGGTTTTCTGTCGAGCTTCTGGGCATATTCAAGATTTAATGGCCCAACGGGTGTCGCATATCTAAAGCCAATGCCTATAGAATCACGGTAGGGGTCTGAAAAATGAATTCCATCGATGAGAACCTGCCCGCCGTCGTAAAAAATAGCGCCTGAAATATCGTGTTTGGAAAATAATGGGAACCGCAGTTCCGATTTGATCAACTGAAATGAAGTCGGTGTTGTAAAGTGATAATTTGCACTTAGATGTTCAGGGTTGTTTGTTGAACTCGTCGGAAAAAATTCATTCGATTCAAAACCACGCAACGTTGACCTACCGCCTAAAATAAACCCTTTTTTATCATAGGGTACGCCAAACGTCGTTTGCCCGGTCGGCATGGCATATCCACCACGTATAGAATTGGCCCAGACGATTTTATTTTCAAGAAATGGTAAATATAAAGTTGATTGTGCAGTTGCACGAACAAAGTCATCCACCTTATGACTGCCTAACTTATTTGAAGCAAATTCCAGACTTAGTCTTGAAAAGTTGCCGCTCTGAGGATTTAAAACTTGATCTCGGTAATCGATATCAAGCGTCGGTCCCGTCGATGCAATTTCAAAATCTTCACCACTGTAATTGTGGGTCACTTCATCTTCAGCAGTCAGACCTTTTTCGACATAGTTTGTTATATTATAGATATCCCAAATGCCTGTAATATGTGATGTGAAATCTTGTTCAACAGTCCAGACAGCAGAATTTGCAATAGTTTGTTTTCTAAGATTCACATCACTGACGTTAACTTGAGTCGTATAGTTAATACGAAAGCGCGCGCGGGTGTCGAACAGATAGGGTTCAAGATATCCTAAAGTAATTTTTTTTTCTAGAAATTTAAAAAAGACATCGTTGTAATTTAATTCTCCGCGTCCTGACAGACCACGGCCCCAACCTCCGAAATTTCTGTGTGCAGCCCCTAAATAGGCATTAAAGGTTCTTTCATTTTCATTTGTTGCACCCAGGCCGGCAGTTAATAGAATTGGCTTTCTTTCTGTAACTTTAATAACAACCGTTCGATCTTTGACCAAAGAGTAGGGTTCTAAGGTATAAATGTCTATGGATGTAAAATGTCCTGTTTTTTGCAATCTTGAAATAGACTCTTCAATTTTCTGTGGCGTGAGTAAATCGCCAGCTTTAAATTCAAGCTCTGTTAAAATTAATTTATCGTGTGTTAATTTGTTTCCATCAAGAACGATTGATCCGACGACGATGGGGACACCTTCTTTTAAATCTATTTCAATTTTTGCTTTTGAAAAATCTGAATTATAGATTATAAGATTACTTTTTTCATTTAAAATCTGCATTTCAATATAACCATTTTCAGCATAAAATACTTTTAAATTCAAAAGTGCTTTTTCAAGTTCATTTAAATCTAAAAATGAACTTAAATTCATTTTTTTTAGTAATAAAGCGTTAGGAAAGATAATATTGTTTTTAAACCGAACACTTTCAAGGACAGTTCGTGGACCTTCCTCGATAGCAAGGCTTATATTTATTTTTTTAGAATTCAAAAGGCTTGGCGAGGCGTCAATTCTATTAAATTTAGCTAATATAAAGCCTTCATTTTGCAAGCTAGTTATTAAATTTTTAGCAGATTGCTCTGTGTCGGGACGAACCCATAATCGATCTTGAATTTTCTGTGATGAAAGTTTTAAGAAGCGATCAACATAAAAAGATTCGGGTCTTGAAATTTGTCCTGTCACTAATATTTTATCAATAAAAACTACGGAACCCTCGTCAATATTTAAAGTTAAGACAATCGTATCACGAACTTTTCGTTCATAATAGGTCACTTCAAATTGACTAAATCCGTTATCAAGATAAAATATTTTTAGTTTTTCTGAAAGTTCGGCACCAAAATTATTTTCAGTTGAAAAATAGTATTCAAGCTTTAAAATCTCAGTCGCCAAAAATAAATTCGAATAGGATTTGGCTCCAAGAATTTCAATTTGATATTTAGTTTTGGCTTGTAGCTTATAATTCAGACGAGCTTCGGTATCTGTTTTATTGAAAAATATTTGTGGCGATTGCACTGGAATCAAATAATAACCTTTTTGACTTAAGAATGTTCTTAGTTTCTGGGTAATTGATTTAATTTTATCATCTGAAAGAATCTCGCCGACGCCGAACCAGTAAATTGATTTTTCAATTTCATTTTGGTCTGCAGAGGCAAGGTCTGAAATTTGAATTTGTGAAATGACAGTTTTTGCCCCTAAATCTATATTGAAAATTAAATATCTTTTTAGGTTTTCATTTTTCTTATATTCAAACTGCACCTTTGAATTTCTATAACCTAAATTTTTTAAATATGTGCGTATTTTATCTTCAGCCTGCTGAATTTTATGCTCATTCTCGGCTTCGTCTAAGCTTAAATTGATGGTCGCCTTAAGTTCATCGATGTTGATCTCTGTTGCAATATTAAAATTGATAGATTCGATTTTTGTAGTTTGTTGGCCAATTAAGTATAATTGGCCACTGCTTTCGATAATTTTAAGTCCTTCGAATGGGTAATTTGAACTAATTTTTTTTAAAATTAAATTTAATTCACTATCGGTGAAATTTTTATTTTTAATTTCTGGAATTTTTCGATAAAAAGACTGCTTAATTTGCTCGGACCAGTCATTTAAATTAAAAGATGGGTAAGATTTGCGATCTTCAGACAAGATATTCTTTGAAATAATTATGACAATAAAAAATAAAAAGATAGATAACTTCGAAGACGTCATTCGCCAAATTCCTTTTTGAATTCAAAATCGATTCCGCCGACACCGGTTTCATTTTTATTATTTTGCAAAATATTTGACTGTTGATTTGAATTTAAGTTTTGGTAATTCAAAATTAAAGACCAATTTTTTGTCCATAGGTACTGTAAACGAACTTCATTTTCTTGTTGGTCTCCGGTCAGAGGACGTGAATATGAAGTCATAATTTTTTGACTCATTTTTTTACTGACCACAACTTTCGGAACAGCAATATTTCGAGTACTGTCAATGCTTGGCGATAGTTGAACATTCAGGCCCAGTTTTTCTTGTAGTTTTTTATTAAGTTGTGATTGATTGCTAAGGGCAGCAAGGACTTCCAGTCCTGTTTGTTTTTGTTGGGCATCCGAGCTCAGTGTTTGGTCATTTTTTGAATTGGTATAACCTAAGGCTAATAAGGAAAAAATATCTTCACGCGAAAGATTTGGTTGGCTTGTTGGGCGAATATCTAAATTTTTCCCAGGCCCCTGAATGATAAGATTAATATCATAATCTGAAACACGAGCATTCGCGTTGATATAAACGGTCGGGTTAATCGCATAATCACCGTTAAAATTGACTGTACCCAGTTGAATATCAAAAGGCTTATCTTTAAAAATTAAACGGCTACCTGGTTGGATGTCAATTCGACCTTGCAGAATCGGATTTTCTGGCGAGCCTGATACATGAACTTGCCCCGTCGCAATGCCTTCTAGAATTCTGTTCTTGATAACGATGCCTTTTGAAAAATCAGCAGTAACATCTAAAATTAGGGATTGGTTTTTTTGACTCAATTGTTGTGCTGGTAAAAAGGGGCTTGGTCGTAGACTTGAAATAGCAGCCGAGTCACCTTCGTCAAACTCTTTTGTGATGCGGCCCTCATCAATGACATAGTTTATTTTTAAATGATAAGGAAGCCAAGAGCCAAAAAACTGAACTTGCGCTGTACCTGAAGTTTGATATTGATTTGGAAATTCAAGATCAATTTTTTCAGTCAACGCAGTAAATTTCACATCAATGTTTTTAGGCCCTTTGATATCAATTTGTCCGGCGCCACTCAATGGTGATTGGTTCAATGTCGCACTTAACTCTGAAAAAACAATTTTTGATTTTGTAAAATCAAAGTAGGCAGTTAGATCATTAATCGGATACTTAAACCCTTTTAACGAGATCGAAGCATCATCAATCAGTCCTTCACCAGATAAATTTAAAGTTTCAGACTTTAAATTTATCTGGCAGCTCAGTTCGGCGACGCCCGATAAATTGTCTGCAAATGGTATTAAAAACTGTAATGGTCGTAAAAAAATACGACCATCAATCTGCAGATCTGATTTAGAACCATTTCTGAGCGATATCTTCAAGTTTTGATATGAACCTGAAAGTTCAATAGGATTCATTTTGCTTAATCCATGCTCAAAAAAAATAGTTGCGGGTTGTTTTAATTTTAAAATTTGAGTGCTTCTTTGCAAGATGGCGTTATCAATCAGTACAGTGCCATTTAGATTTTTAACTGATGCCATGTCAGATTTTAAATCAATATTTGCAGTCACCGATGCCATTGTGTCACCTGATGGCAAAGGTAAATTAATCATCGGCAGTAATGACAAAGGGTTGAAGTCACGAGCTTGAGCCTTCAGATAGAATTTTTCTGAATCTTTAAACGGAATTTTAAAATCCAGTTGCAGTTGACGACCAAAAATTTGGCCTTGAAATCTAAGGTCACTCTGTGTCAATTTAACTTCACCTTGGGACGTTGGCATCGATAAATTATCAATTTTCAAGTCTTTAGTTTGTAATTGCAGTTGGACAAGTGGATTCGAAATATCTGATGTTACAGTGCCATTAATTAACAGATAACCATTTGCTGTAGAGAATAAATTAGAAAAATGATCAATATCTTCCAGTTTTAATTGTGTCGATTTAATTTGTAAATTGAATCTGGGCGTTTGGCCTCGGTGCTGAATTTCGATATCATTTAAAATACGAATTTGACCATTGGACTTTTGCAAAACAAAATTTTTAAAATTTATTTTATCACCATCTGCATTCAAATCCGCAGACAGTTTGGTAAAGTTTTCATTCATGATATGACCGCGTTGAAATTCGGATTTTAGTTGGTATTTCATTTTCCAAAAATCAAGCGGGCCGCTGAACTGAATTTGCCCGTGACCTGCGCCGGCTGCAGCAATTGGAAGGTGCCAACGTTCTTTGATCGAAATTAAAATATCCTCTAAAAAAAGTGGTTTCAATTGAAACTGACCTGCAAGTTCAGATTTTGAAAAATCAAGTTCAACATTGCCTTCGTAATTTGTTTTGTTCAGTTTTGCTAAAGCATTTTGAAAAGATAATTTGGATTTAGCATACTTTAAGTTGAACTGAGCATCACCTAGATAAAAATGATCAATCCCTAGCTGATTTATTTGCAGTTTCGAATCAATAACGCCGTGATCTGTCGTGCCTGAGGTTGTAAGTGTGCCAGAGGCGATGCCTTTAAGGCCAAGGGATGCGATATTTTGTATTTCATTGAGATCAAAATAATTAGAATCTAACTTCATATCAAAACCGTTTTGAAATCGAACTTCGCCAATTGCGTGCGCTTTAGATTTATCAATTTGTAAATCAGATATAAATTTAATTGACGTTAGATTTATATCTGCAGAGCCTGTGACTTTAGCATGATCAATTTGAATAATATAATATGGATCATTAAAGTGGGATTGTACTGATATTTTTTTTGCTAAAATATCAGTGTCACAATGTGCTTCAAAGTTTTCAATTTGACCTTGGCATTTCGCTGTTGCAGAGGCATACAAATCGGCGGGTATTTTAGATAAATTCAGCGAGCTAAATAATTTTTGTAACTGAAAATTATCAACCACAATATCTGTTTTAAATGAGTATGGCCTTTCTTGTTGTATCGAAATATGTTTAAATTCGACTCTGCCAGCTGGATGCTCTGCTAAAATTGAATCGATCATGAAATGATTATCTTTGATTTGTGTGACTGCTTTAGCATTTCCGAATTTTAAATTTTCAAATCGAACTTCTTCGGTGGCAAATTCAACCGAGCCTGAATTTTTTTTAAAATCTTCGGTTGAGACCTGACCCTTCATATAAATTAGCCCAGACAGTTGTGGTAATCTTTGAGATTGTTCTTTAAATAAATAGACCAAATCTTTAATTTCATCGAGCTTCAAGTGAACACTAAACTTGGAATTTGTTTGGGGTTTTAAGAACAAACTTTTTAGGTTACGTGCTGTTGTTGTTAGGTTGATTTCAGATTGGCCGTAGTTGGCCCTTAGTTGATCAAATGAAATTTTTTCTTCATCAAGATGTGCTTTTAAACTTACAGAGACGGCAACTGATGCTTTCATCTGATTTGTAATAATAGTTTCTAAATTTTCAGTCTGAATGGAAATTGATTTTCTATTCAGACTGAAAATTAAGTTTTTAATTAAAAAACGGAGTTCACGTAAGGTGGGGTGATTTTTTGCCGACAGGCGAGTGATCAGTTCGCTATTTTGAAGAATCAATTTTTGAATAGGTAGATCATCAAGTATTTGCAGAATGGGTTTAAGATTTATTTCTGTATTTTTATTATCTTTGGAATTATCAAGTCCTAACAATTCAGATAGCTCTTGGGTCGAAGACATGTGGTCAATCGTCAAACTTGATAGTGAAAGCTGACCAACAACAAGCGAGAACAAATCAAGCTGCGCCTTCACGTTGCCGATTTGAAAGCTTGAAAGATGTCGCAAATTTTCAGGAGCATCCTTTTTAAATGTGATCTCGATATTTTCAGCCTTAGCCTGCAATTTCAATAGGGATAAATCAATATTTTGAACACTGATGTCAACATAGGGTTGCGCTGAATTTATTTGGGGGATAAGCTCGAGAACCCAATTTTTCAAGAGTGGTTTTAATGCGTAAATCCACAGTAAGCAAAAAAAACAGAAAAAAAATGCAGGGCTTAATAGTAAAACGAATGACGTACTTTTCTTCACGAAGACTTCCATTCGTGTAAAAGCGCTTCAGTTGATCGATATGAAGGAACTGTGGCCGAAAGCGATTCAAGTAAATGAATTGCAATTTCTTTTTGACCAAGACCTTTATAGGCCAAAGCTTTTAAATAGGTCGCGCCAAAGATCGCTTCAGATTGCGCCGAGCCTTCAGCCTCTAAGGTTTCAATTAATTTTAATAGATCTAAAAAACGTCCACACTCTAAAAAAGCTTCGGCTTTCAGCCAATCACGTGATATTGTTTTTGGTGAATTTTCTAAAATTTCTAAAGTCAGTTCAAACATTTCAAATTGAAATGTTAAAATGGCTAAGTTGTACAGTTGATCAGGATTTTCTTTTTCAAGCCGAGATGCTAAAATCTGAAGATGGGCTGTGATTTCTTGAATAAATAAGGCCGCTTGCGGATCGCTCATGATTGCGCCGGATTTTAATTTAACAATTTTTTTTTGAGTAATGACTTTTGAAAGTATATCATCTGCTTTTTTTTCTAAATGAGCCTGTCTTAGCAGCCCTACGTCTATGTCGCCAGGAAACAATTTGACCAATTGACTAAGGACAAACTCTTCTTGCTCAATAAGCCGATACATTTTGTTTTGATTCATCTGCTCTATTAATTTTGTTTTTAGTTCAGAGCGATTTCTTTGAAAAGCGAGAGGCATTTGTTGATAGGCAATTTGTGCGATCAAAGAAAAACTCAGTATTTTTTCTGAATGAAGTGCTGATAATTCTTGAGGTTGCTGTTCGATGACGTACTCAATCAAATTGATATCGTCTTCTGACAGCTCTAAATTTTGTTTTTCCATCGCCTCTACAAGAAAGCCGATAGGAAATTGACTCAATTTAGATTTCTTAAGACATTTAGCATACAGCTTTAGCAATTGATCAAAGCGGCCACATGAAATTAAAAAATGACTAAGTCCTTCAATTTCAACAGAGCTCAGTGTTTCACTTTTTTCATACTTATTTAATAGTTCATGACAAACGTAATCAACAGAGGAGCCCTCTTGAAATAAATTGTGAATTTCAATTTCTAGGCTATTTGTCCCTGCCAAATTACTTCATACTCTCGCGCG
>JAYVKY010000231.1:0-3130 GCA_043767965.1 Pseudobdellovibrionaceae bacterium | reverse complement strand
CCTTTAAAGTACTGTTCAAGTTGTAGGGCCGTTTTTTTTAAAATTTGTTTTTGCGGTTCCGACCCCGACAAAGTTTTAATCAATGGCACATTTTGTTTTTGCCATTCAATCGCGCACAGGCCCTGGTCTGATGCGATTAAATACAGATCGCATATTTTTGATTTCAGGTGATATTGGATGTGGCTCATGGGTAGTCCTTTGAAAATGATCTGTATGATTTATCTGTATATTTGCAATTATAGATTGTCAAACCAAAGCAGCCAAATACAGTGGAATGTTTCTGAGAGTTTGTTTTTCTCGAATTTCAAGTGGGCGAAGCGAGCTTCTGGTCGCGACGTTACAATCATATTTTTCACAAAAAACAGTCAATGATTTTAATTTCCCAGATTCGCCAGATTTAACTTCGATCGGAAACAGCTGCATATTTTTTTGATATAAAAAATCGACTTCTGCTGAGCGACTTTGCCAGTTGTATAAAATTTCTTTTCTGCGCGTTTTAAATTCTTGCAAAAAATAATTTTCAACAAATGCACCTTTGAAAGTTTTGAAGATCTCGGATTCTACTGAAAATGCAGATATCGGCAAATCAGTCATTGCGGACAGTAATCCCACATCGAAAAAATAAATTTTAAAAAAATTATCTTTGACTTGTGCGCTCAGTGGAATTTCCACATGACTTAAGATGGGAACTCGATAGCAAAGCCCAGCATGCACAAGCCAATCGATTGCAGTTTTAAACTCGCTTAATCGCGCTCCTGTTTTTAAAATATTTAACTGGAACTTTTTATTTTCTTTGGCTAACTGTTTGGGTATGCTTTCAAAAACAGCCAATATTTTTAAGGCATCAACAGGGCCGCTGTATTTTGCAAAGTCACTTTTATAGCTGGTCAATAGGTCTTCTTGAATTTCACGTGCTCTTAAAAAATCAAAATCAGATTCAATATATGTTTTAATGACCTTAGGCATTCCGCCCAAAATAAAATATTTTTTGAGCTCACTGAGCATTTGTTGATGAAATACATTTTGATTTGGGTCCAGTTTTAAAATTGTTTTGGCCAAAGCAGTTTTACCCGTGGCAGTCAAAAATTCAAAAAACGACACTGGAAACAGTTCTAAAAATTCGACTTTACCGACAGGGAAACTGTTGTTGGATAAATAAATACCAAGCAACGATCCGGCAGCGATAACATGGCTACTGGGCAAATCTTCACAAAAATATTTTAGTGAATTGAGTGCTTCTGGACAGTCTTGGATTTCATCAAAAAAAATCAGGTCTTTTTCGTCATCAATTTTTCTTGATGACGATATTTCTAAGTCAGTAATAATTTTTTTAGGGTCATTCGAATTTTTAAAAATTTCAATCAATGTTGCATTTTTTTGAAAATTAAATTCATGAATTTGCAAAAATTCTTTGGCAAAATGTTTAATTAAAAATGTTTTGCCTACCTGCCTGGCGCCCTTTAGGATCAGAGGCATTTTTTCAGCTCGATTTTTCCAATTGATTAAATCACTGTATAATGTCCTGTTTATATTCATAAAATCAGCATAACATGTAAAAAGTGTTAAAAATAGCACTTTTTACATGTAAAAAGTGTTAAAAATAGTACTTTTATCGATCAATACCAATAATCTTTAAATTCCTGAACCAAACCTAGACCTAGGTCTTGTCTAGAAAGCTTCCCTATAGGCCGAATAGGAATGGAATGAAGTTACAGATTAAATTGATTTTTATATTCGGCGGCCTGAATTTGTTATTAACAAGTTGTGCGTCGTTTGCGCCTGAAGTCGCAAAGAAGACTGTTTATTCAGATCTTTTTCCACAAAATTTATCACGTACGCAGTATTATGAACACCTCGGGCAAGATCATTATTCACGAAATGAATTTGAAAATGCCACAGAGATGTTCAGGTTAAGCCTGCTGCATGATCCCAAAAATCAATCCGCCCGATTTTCATTGGCCAAAGCCTATTTTAAAACACAACAAAGTCATTTAGCAATGATCGAGCTTGAGAAATATTTTTTAAGTCATACAAATCTTTCAGGTGTTACAGACCAAGATATGCAGTTGGTTTCTGAAATTTACGAGAAATCAAATTCATTTCAAAAACTGGTTGAAATTCAGCTGAATTATTATGACAAAACAAATTCAATTTGGGCGCTATGGAAAATCTACGAGTGCCACCTGAATTTAAAGAATTGGAATAATGCTTTATCTGCTCTTGAGCTGCTTGAAAATAAAAAACAAAATTTGTATCAAATTTATTTGGCGAAAGCAGATGTGTTTGAACAACAGAAAAAAATAAATCAAGCCATCGACAATTTAATATTAGCCGAAGCTCAAAAGCCTTTGGATGAATTTGTTTTACATAAAAAAATTCAATTGTATTTTGATCAGAAAAATTGGTCAGCGGTCGATGCTGACGGAGAAAAATATAACAAATACCAGCCCTATAATATAGATATTTCAGAAAAATGGTCAACAGCAGCCATCTGGCTGGGCGAATATGACGTTGCCATACAAGAACTTAAGAAGCAAAAAAAAATACAGACACAATCAGTGGGTTTAGATTTTAAGATCGCGCACGTTTTATTTTTAATGAAAGATTATACCACTGCAGAACAGGCCTATACGGATTTATTAAATGTGACAGGGTCTGATCAATCAGTGTTTTATTTGGCACAGATTCATATGATTAATAATCGATTTGATAAAGCCGCTGATCGTATGCAACAGCTGATATCGACCTCTGAATATTTCACCTTGGCACAAGTGCAATTGGCCAGATTAGAATGGAAATATAATCAACAAGATTTGGCATTGAATCGTTTGCGCAAGGCCCATTTGTTGCGCCCAGATTCACTAGAGCTATACCAAGAGTACGCCCAGTATTTAATTTGGACGAAAAATTATATAGAATCTGTAGCCTTATTAGAAAAAGCCAATGCTTATTACCCAAAAAATGATCAATTGAAATTACTATCTGCTTACAATCATTTTAAATTAAATAATCAGTACAAGTTTAATCAAGATATTCAATCGGCTGTTGCTATAAATCCGAAAAACTCTGAAATCTATGCTGTGCTTTCAGAGTTGTGGTACGAAAGCCGTAAACCGGCTAAAGAAATACA
>JAYVKY010000230.1:0-2475 GCA_043767965.1 Pseudobdellovibrionaceae bacterium | reverse complement strand
GGTTTTTTCTTGATGATCGGGGAATGGGCAACGCCCCATAAATCCGCCACCACTTGGTTTTAATTGCGTATATTGTGAAATAACCTCGACAAGGCTTGAGGATTCTGAAACTTTTTCGATAAATTCCTGCGGATATCGCACAGAAGTTTCCTCTCACAAATTATGACAATTTAGATTTAATAATTTCACTTAGCAATTTGCCATCCGCTTGCCCCGCAGATTTCGCCATGGCCTCTTTCATTACTGTGCCCATGTCTTTAATGGTCTTTGCGCCTGAAACCGAAATAATTTCTGAAACCAAAGTTTCAATTTGTTCTTTAGACATCTGAGCCGGAATGTAAATTTCTAATATTTTTAATTCTGCGGTTTCTTGATCAACAAGGTCTGCTCGTGCCGCAGCTGCGAATTGCTCGATAGACTCTTTCCTTTGTTTCACAAGTTTTTTGATCACACTCATAATATCTTCGGATGTGATGGGAACAGGCCTTAAATCGATTTCTTTATTCTTGATTGCTGCATTTAAAAAACGAAGTGTGTTCAGTTTAATTGAATCTTTAGCAATCATTGCTGATTTAATATCAGCCATTAATTTTTCACGAATTTCCATATTTTATATCCTTACTTAATCTCGAGTGAAATAAATTTTTGGACCTCTTTAAAGGTCCAAAAATTTTTATAAAGAAATTGAAATTACTTTATAACTTTACTCTTCGCGAGCTGGACGCTCTCTGAAACCGCCGGTACGTACCTTTTTGTTTGCACGCTTACGCGCAGCAATCGATTTCTTTTTAGCAGAAACACTTGGTTTTTCAAAGTGTTCGCGTTTCTTTACTTCTGCAAGAATCCCTGCTTTTTCGCAAGACTTCTTGAATTTTCTAAACGCAGACTCGAAGCTTTCGCCGTCTCTGATTTTGACTAGTGCCATTTTAACTCACCCGACCTTTCGTGATGGATTTTTTTAAAATAAAATTATAGAATGAAACAAACTATGATAGCTGCCTCTGTAACGCAAGATTTTGATGCAAAAATGATGAAAAAAGCACTCGAGCTAGCCATTAAATCTGAGAAAAAAGGCGAAGTCCCAATTGGCGCCGTCATTGTTGACCGAAATGGTCAAATATTAGCCCAATCAACAAACCTAAGAGAAACAAAGTGCACAGTTTTAGGTCATGCAGAGCTTGTCACGATTCACAGAGCCAACCAAAAGCTTAAAAGTTGGCGCCTCAATGGATGTACATTGTATGTCACATTGGAACCCTGCTTGATGTGTGCCGCAGCCTTAGTCCAATCTAGAATTTCACGTGTTGTTTTTGCCGCCACCGACCCCAAAGGCGGCGGCCTTGGCAGCCTGCAAAATTTGTCGAAAGACGCAAGATTAAATCATCAATTCCAGGTTGATCATGGTTTAATGAGCGAAGAATCAAGTCTATTATTGAAAAAATTTTTTAAAATGAGAAGAACAAAAGGCTATTAACTTTTTACATCAAGTCTATAGCCGTAGCTTGGCACAGCGGTTATTTCGCAATCAAAACCTTCAATTTTTTTCTTTAAATAATTAATTTGCGAATCAACATTTCGCGAAGTCACATCAGAGTGACCCCATACCTTTTTCATAAAATCATCACGCGAAACAAGCAGATTTTTATTTTTTACTAACAAATGTAAAATATCAAATTGTTTTGGTGTTAAAACAATTTCTTTGTTTTCAACATGAACTAATCTTGAAGATAAATTTAAAGCTAAGTTTCCGACAGACAAAATATATTTTTTTGTTCCGGTTTCTTTTTTCGGAATATGCAAATATTCGATCCGTTTTTGAACACGCAGAAGCAATTCTTTGGGGTGAAAAGGTTTTGAAATAAAATCGTCACCACCAGATTCTAGGGTTTCGATGCGCTCGTCCGTCGTGACGGCTCCGGAAATAAAAATAATCGGAATATTTTTAATAGCCTCTGTACTTTTTATAACTTTGCAAAGTTCAACGCCCGTCATGTGCGGCATTTTATAGTCCATTAAGATTAAATCCGGTTTAAATGTAGTTACAAAATTTACAGCATTTTCAGTATTACAGATGTAATCACAATTAAAGAGTGGAGTTAAAATTTCTACCATCAACTGGCAACTTTCTTCAAAATCATCTATAATGGCAATTTTTTGCATTTATACGCCCTTAAACTTAATTTTTTTATATTCTAAAATTTTTTTCATTTTATCTCGATTATCGCCCTGAACTTCAATAACTCCTATATTATTTTCTACTTTATATGTACCACCAACACCGCACTTCACTTTAAATTCTTTAGTTAGATCCTTTAAAAATTGATCCTGCACTGGTAACTGATCAAGTACTGTTACAATTTTTCCACCGCGTCCATTTTTTTCAACGCGAAATACAGCTGTAAAACTATTGTTTTCAACAACTTTATTTTGTGCAATTTCAATGGCATTTTTTAGCGTCGAGCCATCAAGCAAAAC
>JAYVKY010000229.1:0-4984 GCA_043767965.1 Pseudobdellovibrionaceae bacterium | reverse complement strand
CTTTACCACTTTTTATACTTGGATTTACAATTTTTTTTGTCAGTCAAAAAAATATAATTAAAAATTTAGCAACAGTTGTAATGGGTTTTTCAATGATTTTCTTGGGTCTTAAAATGATCTCGGTGAGTTCTCATTTTTTTGCTAGCCTTGAAATATTATCTGATTTCTTTAAAATGTTTCATGAGAACTCGTTTTACTCATTTTTAGCAGCTATGATTTTTTGCGCTTTCGTTCACAGCAGTGCCGTTACGATTGGACTTGCCATGAGTCTGTGTGCAGCTGGGGTTATTTCAAATTATGATGCTATGTTGTGGGTCTACGGAGCAAATATCGGAACAACTTCGACCGCTCTGTTTGCCGCCGTAGGCAGCAACTATATCGGAAAGCAAGTTGCTTGGGCTCACTTTTTTTATAAAATTATGGGTGTATTTATTTTCTACCCAATCACCAAATATTTTCTAGATTTCTCGGAAAGTTTTCAAATCAGTAGTTCTCGATTGATTGCCAATGGGCACTTGGCTTTAAACATCGTATCAGCCATTGTCTTTTTTCCATTTATTAATAAAGGCGCCGCACTTATTGAAAAACTTTTCCCCAAATCGGCTGGTGACGAATTTGCAGCAGATTTTTTAGCATTAAATAATTATCAGAACTCGGCCTTAGCAGTATCATATGCTCAACGTGAAATCATGCGCACGGCTGATATCGTCATTGGAATGGTTAAAGATAGTGTTTTATTATTTGAAGGCGAAGATCTTGGACTTATTAAGTCGATAAAAGATCGTGATAACCAAGTTGATTTTTTGTATCGTGAAACAAAAATGTTTTTATTAAACCATGCGAATCAATCAACGAGCAGCGTTCATCAAAGCATTATGAATATGATTATGTTCATCAGTGATCTCGAGCGTGCAGCGGATTCAATTGATATCAATATTATTACACTGGCCATTAAAAAAAATGCGCTTAAACTAGAATTCTCGGCCGAAGGATGGGCTGAAATTAAAGCCATGCATTCCCAAGTTGTCAAAGTCGCTTCGATGGGAATTAATGCCTACGACAATACCGAAATGTGTGCACAAGCCATTCAACTTAAACGCGAACTGACAAAAATTGAAATCTCTTATCGTGAACACCATATCTCAAGATTAAACCGTGGACTTCGTGAATCGATCAATACCAGTTCGATTCATCTTGATTTACTTAGTGAATATCGCCGAATTGCAAGTCTATTGTGTAATCACGCGTATGCTAAAACAAAAGCTGCAGAGACCCCTCAACTTTCAATCAATGAGGACAAAGTTTGATGAAACGCAGTTTTTTGTATTTTCAGGGCTAATAAATTTTACCCTAAAGGTCTTACTTTTTGTGTTGCCTCAACTATCGACTCAAATTCTTTTGAAAATATAAACATCACTGACTTTGAAAAACTTGTAGGTTCTATTTTTAAATCAGTTAAACACGATGTTGGCACTGGCGTTCCAGAATTCACCACATTCACTGCAAAATGAATTTGCACAGAGACAATGGATTTTGAAGCAATTGAAATGCTCAGTTTAAATCTTTTTTTATTTTTAATAAAATAAAGATCATCACCTTCGCGAATAAAATTTTTCGGCAAAATTTTTGCATTTATTTTAAAAATTTCATCACGTACTGTCGAGGCAAATAATCTTTGGACTGCTACCGCAGATAACAAACTGTCATCAAAAATTTCAATGATAAAATGCACCATCAGGTCACCACAGATTTTTGCATTTTGAATTTTATCTTCAAGATCAATCATATGATCCAATTGAACATCGCAGGCACCTACCCAAGAAATGACCGAGTTGCCTAAAATTCCAAAATTTTCATAGGCATAAAGTGATTTTAACTGTGATCCATCATATTTATTTTTTTTTGTGATAAATTTATTTTTCATATTGCACACTCATATTAAATTCATTTTAAAAAATTTCCTAAGACATCAACATGATTTAATTTAAAAGCACGTTTGGCACGAAGACAAGATTCACATTCCCCACACCATTTCTCAAAATTTTGATAACACGGCCAAATATCACCAAAAGGCACCATAAGCTCTAGCCCTGCTTTAACAATTTCAGTTTTTGACATTTCAACTGTACAACACTGAACATCAACATGATTTGCAGTCGATAATGCCAAAGATTTTCTTGTTGCTCTAATAAATTCATAGCTGTTATCAGGAAATGTTGCGGCTTCTTCAGCGTTAAACCCTGGTATGATGATGTCTGCACCCAAACTTTCCGCAAAACCAGCTGCAATATTTAAAAAAATACCATTCCTATTAGGTATCCAAACAGATTTAGCACTTTCAATCGAAATTTTTGTATTTTCGATTGAAACTTTTTTTCCAGTGGGTACAGCTTTGGATTCTTGTGTCAATGCTGAATTTCCTAATTTTTTAAACCATAATAAATCAATAACTTCGTTTTTAATTTTATTTAATTCTGATATTTTTTTTGCAAATTTTATTTCTTGATCAGCCGCTTTTTGCCCGTAATTAAAGGTTAAAGTCAAGATAATATCCAAATTACGTTTTGCTAAATAAAGATTCACTGTTGAATCTAAACCTGCTGATAAAAGCAAAATGGCCTTTTTTTTCATAAAACTTTAAAATCCTTTAGTAATAACTGAATTGTTTGAGTGCGATTGAAATAATTAATTTGAAGTTCTCCCAAAATATCATAATTTTGACCTTCAAGAATATCTTTTTTACGTCGTTCAATTGGCGAAAAATATAAGGCATCAATTTCTGAGTTCTGATTATTGACCTGGGAATTAAAAGATAATTTTAAATGACCGCCCTTAAGTTCTTTAATTTTTTTTAGTTTTAATGAATTGAATCTAAAAATTGGAATTTGAAAACCCATTCCATAAGGTCCTAAATGATCATGCCATTTCATCAACATTGGATTTATTTCTAAAAGCTCTGCTGTCGCATCAAATTCAATTTCTAGGGGCTTTGGATTTTTTTTAGTTTCTGAAAAATAGGTTGCTAAAGAATTTACAACATTTTCGTGATGACTTATAGAAAGTTCAAATCCTGCAGCTGCAGCATGCCCACCAAAGCGAGTTAAAAAAGGTTCTGCAGATTTTAAAGCCTGTACAAGATTGCCGTCAAAACCATTTGGCAACCTGCTGCTGCCGACAATCATTCCTTCAGCATTTAATGACCCAACAAAGGCTGGGCGATTTAAATCTGACGCCAATTTCGTTGCAATAAGGCCGATTATACCTCTGTGAAACTCGTCTGATACAACAAAAACAAAATCAGGGTTATTCCAGTCAGAAACTAAAGCGAAGGCTTTTTCTTCTGCTGATGATTGTAAACTTTGTCGAGTTAAATTATTTTTCATCATTTGCTCGACAAGCTCACGCGCCCGCGCGACAGATTGTTCTAGATAAATATGAATGGGCAAAATATCTGATTCCATCCGCGACAAAGCATTTAATTTCGGAGCAAACCGAATCGCAATGTCTTGGGATGTCAATGGCCGATCAGCGAGATCTAATTTTTCTAATAATTTACGAAGACCTGGCCTGGTTGTTTTCTCTAAGGCGATCATTCCATGTTTAACAAGAACTCGGTTGTCGTCGATCAAGGGCACCATATCGGTCAGGGTTCCAATGCAAAACAGATCGAGTAAGTCCTTTAGATCCCATTGGTTTTTTGGCAAACTTGAATCATTTAAAAATGCACGTTTCAATGACCGAATCAAATAGAACCCAACACCAGCACCACACAAGTAGCCCAGACCTGCTGTGCATTTTTTTTGATTTGGATTTACTAAACAAAAAGTATCTGGTAGTTTTTCAATGCCATTTTCAGAAATTGGCAAATGATGATCTGTTAGAATAGCATCAATACCCAATTCTTTAGCTTTTTGAAATGCCGCAAAGGATGTAATACCAACATCCACAGTAACTATGACTGTTATTCCCAATTGATGCAGTTCTTCAACAGCGTGCGCGTGAAAACCATAGCCTTCTGCTAATCTTTTAGGTTGGTAGAATGAAATTGATTTAAAACCTAGTTTTTCAAAACCATCTTTTAAAATAGCAAGACCACTGGTTCCATCTAAATCAAAATCTGCATAGATACATATCTTCTCATTATTTTTATAAGCATCAACAAGCCGTGCTGTCGCTAAATCCATGTCATATATAAGGCTTGGATCTTTTAGATGACTCAGTTTTGGATTTAAAATAGATTCTATGTTTTCAGCATCGACTCCGCGTGAGGCCAAAAGCTTTCCTATCAAAAGCGGAAAGCCCGTAGAATTAACCACAGGCTTTAGATTCAAATCAGTATTTTTTGCTTTCCATTCAGCCATTACAAATAATCACAAACCTTAAGCTGTCTTAACTGGTTTTAATTTTTCAAATAATAGAATCAATGGGGCTGCTACGTAAATGGATGAATATGTTCCAAACAAAATACCAATACAAATTGCAAAAGCAATATCAGCGACAACGCCATTTGCAAAAATAAATAAACATAAAGCTGACACAAATACTGTGCCAGATGTAATGATTGTTCGACCTAACATATCATTGATTGCTTTGTTGATGATAAATTTAAAACCTTTGTCTTTATAAGTATGCTCGGTTTCGCGAATTCGGTCGAAAACCACAATGGTATCGTTGAGTGAAAAGCCCATCAGTGTTAAAATTGCAGCTAAAATTGGAATGTTTACTTCTTTACCCACTAAAATAAAAATAGCCAAAGTAATCACAGCATCATGAAATAAACACACCACGGCACCTGGCGAATATTTATAATCAAATCTTAATGCCACATAAATCAAGATGACCAGTAAACAATAAAACACCGCTAAAAAACCACTGCGTTTTAATTCGCCACCAACTTGTGGTCCGACAGTATCTACTCTGCGAATTTCGGGGACTTGTGCTACAAAGGCTGTCGCAATTGTATCTTTTAAGGAAATAATCGCTT
>JAYVKY010000228.1:0-12549 GCA_043767965.1 Pseudobdellovibrionaceae bacterium | reverse complement strand
CAAATGGGCGCGTTGAGTTTTTCTGGCTTTGGTTACATGACGACAATTTCGTGGCTTCCAAACTGGGGTATTTTTTATCAACCCATAGGGGCAATTCTGTTTTTTGCGGCCGCATTTGCCGAATCAAATCGATTGCCATTTGATTTGGCCGAAGGCGAAGCAGAGCTTGTTGCTGGTTTTCACACCGAATACGGCGGCTTTAAAATGCTGATGTTTTTCATTGGCGAATATGGCCATATGATGATTGCATCGGGCCTGCTTGCCACGTTTTATTTTGGCGGATATTTAATACCGGGAATAACACCAGATGAAGTTTATCAATTTGGACTAAACCTATTGGGTTCAGAAATCGCGGCCAGCATTTTTAATTCAGTGGCCCATTTTTTAATGTACAATGTAAAATTTGCGATTTTTTTATGGATATTTATTCAGGTGCGCTGGACACTTCCGCGATTTAGATATGATCAGTTGATGGATTTGGGTTGGAAAACAATGCTTCCGTGGGCGCTGGGGAACACAATCGTTACTGCGATTGTTATTTTTTGTGCGGCTTACTTTAAATTTTAATTGAACGAAGGGAAAAAATAATGTCAATCGATGTAATACTTTTTTGGTTTTTGGCCCTGGTGGTTTTAGTTTCGGGCTTGTCGGTCATTTTGATGACAAATCCCGTCTATTCGGCGCTATGTCTAGTGATGACAATGGTCGGAGTATCGGCCATTTTTGTAACTCTTAACGCATATTTTTTAGCCGGCGTACAGCTGATTGTCTATGCTGGTGCCGTGATGGTTTTGTTTGTTATGGTGCTTATGTTATTCGACCTAAAACACGAGCTGCAGGCGTTTAGCCGCGGAAAAATAACCGGAGCTTTGAAAATTGCCAGCGTAGGAATTTTAGCAGGCCTGATTGTTGGCGCCGTGACGATGGGAAAAAACTTAATAGAGGCGCCGACCGCACCAGACAGCGCGCAGGCCGCCGTTGATACAACTAAAGTTCTTTCGCAAAATCTATTTTTAAAAAATATTTTCGGATTTGAAGCGCTAGGCATTTTACTTTTAGTCATCGCTGTCGGCGCAGTCGCGCTATCAAGAAGTAAGGGCGGAACACATGCCAGAGATTAATTTTTTAAATACTATTGGGCTTGAACACTATTTAGTGTTGTCAGCAGTTTTGTTTTCGCTGGGAATGGCGGGGGTCCTTTTGCGCCGAAACCTTATTGTTTTATTTATGTCTATCGAGTTGATGTTAAATGCGATCAACATCAGCCTTGTGGCTTTTTCAAAATTTAACAACAATCCGGAAGGCCAAGTGATGGTATTTTTCATACTGACAATTGCTGCTGCCGAAGCCGCCGTTGGGTTGGCGCTGGCTGTTTCAGTATTCAAAAGATTTAAAGAAGTGAACATCAGATTTTTTGAGCACCTTAAAGGTTAGGAATTAAAAATGAATCATCAAATTTTAATCGCCATTTTATTATTAAGCCCAATTGTCGGATTTTTTCTTAATGGTCTTCGCTTTAAATCTAAAAACTATATTGTTGCGGGCACTGTAGCGACCCTTGCTGTTTTTATTTCTTTTGTCTGTGCGATACTTTTGTTTTTTGGCCTTGTTGAATTGCCAGGCGATCAGCGTCGAATTGCGGCTGATTTTTTTACATGGCTTGCCATTGATAATTTGAAAATTAATGCGGGCTTTGTGGTCGACCAAATCAGCTCTATTATGATTTTAATTATCACTGGTGTGGGCACGCTGATTCACTTGTTTTCGATCGGATACATGCATCACGATAAGGGTGTAACAAAATATTTTGCATATTTAAATTTATTTATTTTTAACATGTTGGTTTTGGTATTGGGGGATTCGTTATTAACGATGTTTGTTGGCTGGGAAGGCGTTGGTCTTTGCAGTTATTTGTTGATTGGATTTTGGTTCAGCGATTCCGCAAAGGCCGCGGCGGGCATGAAGGCATTTATTACAAATCGAATTGGGGACGCAGCATTTATAATTGGAATGTTTATTTTATTTATGACATTCGGTACGCTGAATATGCACGAGCTGAATGCATTGGCGCCCACAATAGCGGAAGCCAGCTGGTTAGGCGCCGCAACCCTAGGGACATTGATGTTATTTGTCGGCGCCACGGGAAAATCAGCACAGATACCTTTGTATGTTTGGCTTCCAGACGCCATGGCGGGCCCAACACCAGTATCAGCATTGATTCATGCCGCAACAATGGTGACGGCTGGCGTTTACATGATAGTACGTTTAAATCCACTATTTATTGCTGCGCCTAACACGATGATGGTGGTTGCCACAATCGGCGCAGCCACTGCGGTTCTTGCCGCGATCATTGGGCTCACCCAATATGATATTAAAAAGGTTTTGGCCTATTCAACGGTTTCACAGCTTGGCTATATGTTTCTAGCGGTGGGCGTGGGTGCATTTGGCGCAGGCATGATGCACCTAATGACACACGCATTTTTTAAAGCACTGATGTTCTTGGGTTCTGGCTCAGTGATTCATGGCATGGCTGACGAGCAAGATATTCGAAAAATGGGTGGATTAAAAAAATATATGCCAATTACTCATTTTACTTTTTTAATGGGTTGGCTTGCAATTATTGGATTTCCGTTTTTCTCGGGCTTCTTTTCAAAAGATGAAATTTTATGGAATGCATTTTCTTCACCGCGAGGACATGAATTATTTTGGGTCGCCGGAGTTTTGGGCGCAGTTTTGACGGCATTCTATATGACAAGATTAATGGCGATGACATTCTGGGGAAAATCGCGAGTTGATAAAAGCGTACATCCTCATGAAAGCTCGGCAACCATGACGATCCCACTTATTATTTTGGCCCTACTTTCTGTTGTTGGCGGCTTTGTGGGGGTGCCACATGTTATCGGGCAATACCTGGGCGGGCTTCCAAATTTTTGGGAGCTGTGGCTTGAGCCCGTTATTCGCACGATTCCAGCGTCAGAATATTCAGGCGCACACGGGGCCGATCACGAATCCATTGAGTGGGCGCTGATGGCAATTTCTGTCGGCCTTGTTTTTATTTCTGCAATGACGGCATATTTCTTTTACGTTATTCGACCGGGAACATCAGAAAAAGTTAAAAAGTTTTTGGGCCCCGTATATAGTTTTGTAAACAATAAATATTATGTCGATGAGTTTTATTATGGAACAATAATCAACCCCTTGATTCGACAAAGTAAAAATATCTGGTTTTATATTGATGTTAATTTTATTGATAAAATTACGCACTGGACATCCGATGTGACGACGGGCGCGGGCCGGGTTATGAAATCTTTTCAAACAGGAAACATGCAGCAGTATGCAATGTACGTCGGCATCGGCGTTGTTGTTGTATTGTCGATTGTTCTAATGAGGTAGTTATGTTTTTAAGTACACTTATTTTTTTACCGCTTGTTTTTTCTTTTTTGCTGGTGGTGTGGCCACAAAAATCGACAATCAGGCAGCTGGCCCTGGGCCTTTCAATTCTACAATTTGCAGCCTCACTGTTAATGCTGAAAGATTTTGATTCCAGCTTTGCCGGTCTGCAGTTCGTAGAAAAATTTTCTTGGATAGAGCGCTTTGGAATTTCGTACTTTGTGGGCATTGATGGAATATCTGTGATGCTGGTAATGCTAACGACATTTCTAATGCCAGTAATGATTTTAGCATCATGGAGGTCGATTGATGAAAGGGTTAAGGGCTTTCATATAGCGCTGTTCGTCCTACAGTCGGCGATGTTGGGATCATTTTTAGCGATGGATGCCATTTTATTTTATGTATTTTGGGAAATGTCACTGGTGCCAATGTATTTTATCGTCGGTGTTTGGGGCGGTACACGCAGAATTTATGCGACGATTAAGTTCTTTATTTATACAATGTCGGGATCTGTTTTGATGTTACTTGCAATTATTTTTATGATGCGATTAACCCCTGAGGTCACCGGTGGAAACATCAGTGCAAGTTTGCTCGATTTTTATAAATTAAAAATTCCATTTGTTGCCGGAGAATTTTTCACAGCGCAAACATTATTATTTTTTGCTTTTGCATTAGCCTTTGCAATTAAAGTTCCGCTGTTTCCCTTGCACACATGGTTGCCCGATGCACACGTTGAGGCACCAACGCCTGGTTCGGTTGTGCTTGCGGGCGTGATGTTAAAGATGGGTACATACTGTTATTTAAGATGGGTTTTGCCATTATTTCCCGAGGCTAGCACGCACTACGCATGGCTATTTATTGCCTTAGGTGTCATCGGCATTATTTATGGGGCGCTTGTTGCCATGATTCAGCCAGATGTTAAAAAACTTGTTGCCTACTCTTCTGTTTCTCACATGGGTTATATTATAATCGGAATTTTTGTGATGAACTCGTTCGGAATAAGTGGCGCATTGTTTCAAATGCTAAGCCATGGCATTTCAACGGGCGCACTGTTCTTGTTGATTGGTATGATTTACGAGCGTACCCACAGTCGTGAAATTTCTAAGTACGGGGGTTTGGCTGGCGCAATGCCTTGGTACACAATAGCATTTATTATTGTAACAATGTCATCAATTGCTGTTCCGATGACAAACGGTTTTATCGGAGAATTTTTGATTTTGTTAGGCTCATTTAAATACAGTCCATGGGTGGCCGCAATTTCTGTGACGGGTGTCGTTTTTGGCGCGGCTTACATGTTGTGGATGGTTAAAAAAGTTTTCTTCGGCCCCAAAGGAGAACTTGTAAATACTTCTGAACATAGCAGTCAGCAGGCATTACAGGACTTAAGTTTTCGTGAAATAGCCGTGTTGGTCCCAATCATTGTACTCATATTTTGGATGGGGTTGTTTCCAAATCATTTTATGGATTATTCAACAAAAAGCATTGAGCACTTAATTGCAAATCAACAAAACTATTCTCTTGAGGTAAGATCACATGAATAACTTAGTTGGGCTTTCGGATATTTTTCTTGTATCACCGCTGATCGCTTTATTTATATTTAGTTTAATTCCGCTGACGGGCAAGGTTTTGGCCGGCAATAAAGAACAAAACACGGCATCAACCTTGATTATTGCGCTGATCGGGTTGTGTGTTGCGGGTGGGTTATTGGTCGTTTTCGGCGGGGGTGATCAAACGGCCTTTAATAATCAGCTTTTATTTGATGGATTAACTCAATGGGCGGGGCTCATTGCGCTTCTGGCTGCGGCTGGCGGCCTTATTATGATGTATGAAAACCCATCAATAAACGAGCGGCAATTCTCAGAATTAATTTTTTTATCTATGAACTCAATATTAGGAATGTTGATTTTAGTTTCTGCCGTGAATCTAATAACGTTATTCATTGGACTTGAGCTGATGTCGCTTTCTTTGTATTTAATGATTGCTATGTCGAATGAACAAAAAATTTCAAAAGAAGCAGCGATTAAATATTTTGTGCTAGGGTCATTTGCCTCGGCAATTTTTTTATACGGAGTCTCTTTTATATTTGGTTCGGCAAACACGGTAAGTATCGTGGATCTTATGGCAAATGCTGCAACATTAGTTAAAACAAACAAAATATTTTTATTTGGAATTTCTTTTGTCACGCTTGGTTTTTGTTTTAAGGTCTCAATTGTGCCCTTTCATGCGTGGGCACCAGACGTATACCAAGGCGCGCCCACCCCAGTAACATCATTCATGGCAACCGCAGTAAAAACAGTTTCATTTGCTGCATTTTTGCGAGTTATGGCTACTCAAACACTAAATGGGTCACAAAATTTATTTGATGTTTTACAATGGCTGGCCGTGATCACCATGACAGTCGGCAATGTGGCGGCCTTAGTACAAACGAACTTTAAAAGAACATTGGCTTATTCGTCAATTTCACATTCGGGATACATCTTGGTGGGGTTAATCACCGCGGGCATTAGTCAAAACTCTTCTTATGGCGCCGCCAGCGTTCTATTTTATTTGCTGACATACTCTGTAATGACCATGGGTGCGTTCGCAGTTTTAAGTATGATTGAAAAATCTGAAAACCATTTTTTATCAAACGAAGACTTTTCTGGTTTTGCAAAAAACCAACCGCTATTGGCGTTTTGTTTAACAATTTTCTTATTATCGCTGGCAGGCATACCGCCACTGCTTGGATTTTTTGGTAAACTTTATTTATTCAGCGCAGCCGTTAACGAGGGCCTAATTTGGCTGGCGCTGTGGGGCGTTCTTAATTCTGTTATCAGTGTCTATTATTATTTGCGACCGGTTGTAATGATGTATATGAAAGAGGGCGATGCCAACATTGCCGAGCGCCCACAGCAAGCAACAACAGTGTTGATTGTGGTCTCTGCGATATTTATTTTAATTGTAGGTTTATTTTCGGGACCGCTATTTACTTTATTTGAAAAAAGTCTGGGATAGTTTTGGCTCAGCAAACGAAGGAGACCTTTTATGAAAAGATTAGTTTTGTTTTCTGTCATTTTAACGAGTGGATTTTTAGAAGTGGCAATTGCCGGCACAACGGGCTTTAATAATGTCTCACAGTATTATTATTTGTCGGGCTTAAACGATTGCAAAACTGATGCAAGCTGCCAAGCAACACTATCTGCATGCGAGCGAGCTTTGCAAGAAACGACACTTAAACTAGAGCAAGCGAAGGCGCTAATTCTAGAAACACAAGCCTGCCAAATAAAACAAGAGACGCCTAATGCGATTAAGGGTGTTTACGGAAACATCAATTTTTTAAAATAGGCCAAATCAGATACTTAAAAGTATAATAAACTTTACTTTTACTATATTTAATAGCATATATTAGGTATGGATTTGAATAAAAATATTGCCTTGAAAGCCCTTCAGTCGCTTGACCAAAAACTTGTAGCAGCCCAATTTAAAAATGTTCAAATGGCTATCGGTGGTGGCGGATCAATGATGCTGCATCATAATTACGATGGCATGACGACTGATATTGATGCCGTACCGACCAATATTGATTTTGAAGAACTAAAGCCATTCATCGTTGAAGTTTCAATAGAGCTTGGGCTAAGTGTCGACTGGATTAATCCCTTTTACAGCACCTTCACACATTATTTGCCTCTTGAAGCCAGCATCAGAATGGAAGAAGTTTTTTCTGGAAAATGTTTAACTGTTAAATCACTGGGTGCTGAAGATATTATAATTATGAAGCTCATGGCTGGCAGAAACAAAGACCGCTCGCACATTATGCATCTAAAAAAACAAAAATTAAATTTATCAATTATTGAAAACAGGCTTGAAGAGCTTTTAAAAATTCATCCAGCAGAGGCTCAGAAAGCCTTGGGTTGGTTCGACGAGATTTTTAATGAAAATTGATTTCAAAAATTGTCTTAAAAAAGAAATTTATGAATACATTCAATATTCTCCGCTTCGCATTTCAGAAAAGGAGCTGTCACAAATCTGCGATAGGTCGCGCTTTGACGCCAGACTGTTTGAAATCACCACTGAATATATTCGTGATTTTTGGTGGACACTAGACGCTGAATATTTAAATCAAAAATGCAAAAAATCAAAATCACCATTTGTTATTAAATGTATTGTCAGCTGCATATTTGAATATTGTAAATATGACGATGTGACCAAATCAGAATTTATCAAATGGATGATACAAGCCACGCGCGGAATTGCAGACCCAAGTCCGCAATTATTTTTAGTCGCCGGATACCAAATCGCAAGTCGTAAAGAACAAGAACAGGTCACAAATGGCCTGGCCTGTTTTCGCAGGCACAATATTTTTTATGCGGACCTGCCGTTTAATAAATCCAAACCGGGAGCATTAAAATCAATTCGTGATTTCGATCATAATAAAATCAACGAAATTGATTTTATAAAAATCAAAGCAATTTTAAAAATCAAAAAATTATCACATAAGTATAAAAATGCCGAACTTATTGAAAAAATAGGAATTAATAGGTTATTTTTATCTAAGGTTTTAAATAATAAAACGGGTCAAATATCGGCTGAATATTTAATGAATGTGGCTGGAGTTCGGGCGGGAGAGGCCTAAAGCTCTTCCTGATTGCGATATTTCCAAACCAGCATCAGTAAACCAAAAACCGTAAAGGCGATGGAAGCGGCTAGTCCGTAACCATAGCCTTCATCGGGACTGAGTGAATAATTAATTCCGAAATACAGAACCAATGTTTTACCAACTAACGTAGGCATTAAAAATGATTTGATAAAATCTTTTAATGTCTTTTTTGCTTTTTGATCAACTTCACGCGATGTGGAGGGCATATTACAAATGCTCCCGCAGCGCACTAATGCCAGACTTAAAGCCAACCCACACAATTTTTTCTAAAATCTTTGGATTTAATGAAAAATGATCGGCAAAAAACATTTCATGATTTTGTGGCCTTGGCGCAATGTAGATATAGTCAACCTCGGGCTTGTGATTTGTTTTTTCTTTGACGGCCGTTAGAATTTTATTTGTTAATTCTTTAGATAAATTTTCATCTTTGGCAATTTTTTTCAAAGTTTCATAAACATCTGCTTTTTGTTTTTGAAATTGAATATGGCGAGCAACCTTTTGTTCGAGCACTTGGTAAAGGGCCTGATTAACGATGGCGGGCATGCCATATTTGTGCAACGAGCCCATTTCTGGTGAATAATGATAGGGTTGCATTGAATACGAGGCGATAATTAAATCAGCACCGTGATCGGCGGCGACATGTGTGCTGAGCGTATCGCGGATTTCGCCATCGTAATGATAGATTTCTTTACCATCTGGCTTTTTAATTGGGTACGGGGCAAACACTGGAGGTAAAGAAATTGAGGCCGCAACGGCCTCGGAAATTTTTGTATAGCCAATGTATTTTGTGGTCGCATTTTTAGAACTTTCTAAATACGGCCCAAAGATCGTTTTTCTTGAGTGATTTAACTGTGTTGCAATAACATACAGCTCGGTACCAAGCCTTGAAAATTCATTTTCATCCAAGACATATTTTCTGAGGTACCTTTCGATACCGTTTGCATTAAATAAGCCGTTTAATTTAAAGCCCTTTTTTAAAAAGACCTCAAGGCCGCCAGCAAAGATTGATTTTTCAAGCAATGTTTCTGGTAAAAAACTAAGAATTCTTCGACCATTTAAGTTAAAAACATGGCGATAACCGATCGGCTTTAAGCGATCGGTATCTGCAATTTTGTAATATGGGTCTGTTCCAACGCCTACCTGAAAGGCTGTAATTAAAGATTCAAGGCTGCGACCAGAGGCCAGTACAGAGCTGATAAAGGCTCCGGCGCTGGACCCTACATAAAGCTCGATCAGTGGCGAATGTTTCTGCAAAGCATTGGCTTTTCGTAGCTGAACAATTTCACGACTACCGCCAGAAAATTTGAACCCCTTTTCTTGCAGCGCTAAGCAAACGCCAATATGATAGGCAGCGGCCTTGATGCCACCGCCGCTTAAAACTAGTCCTATTTTCTTCTTTTTGTGGATATCCATGTTAATAAGTCCGTTATTTCATAAGTTTTTAAATGAATAACCTTAATAAAACATTAGATTTGTGGATAAGCAAGCCCAAGGTCTGGCGACTACTCAGGCCTAAAATCTGTGTTTGACAAGGCTGCTATGCCTGCATAGGCTTGAGTAGTCGAGGAGATATTTCTATATGTGGTTGCCGTTAGCTGAGTACTCATTAAAAAATAAAGTGAGCATCTCAACGCTGCGAAGAAAGATAAAAGCATCCGACATTGAATACCGCCTGGACGACGGAAAATATTTGATTTTAGATTCTGAAGAAGCCCATCGCGCCTCCCTAAGTCGCGAAACTGCTTCTTCGGATCAAAATCAAAATATCGGAACATCCATGGCACCTAATCCAGAACAAAAATCAGTTTTGGCCGCAGCCACAGAATCTGGTGAATCCGTCATTACCGCAGCCAATCGTTTGCTGACAGATTTAAAAAAAGCTTACACCCAGGTTTTACAAGATAAAGAAATTCAAATTCTGACATTAAAAGAAGACATTTCTGACCTTCGCACCCTGATTAAGGTTTTAGAATCTGAAAATGATCGCTTAAGAAATCAATAGGAGTGTTTTAAACTAACAAACGATTGGGATCTGGATTTTAAATTTAAAAATACGAACTCTATAGTGGTCGAGATTTTCTACCACAATAGCCATAAAGTGGTAGAAAATCCTTACCACGTTCAAAGCGCTTGATGTCATCGAGTAACAAATAAAAAGGCCTGGTTGTAAAACTAGGCCTTTTTATTTACTCTAAATTTTTAATCTAAGCTGCGGCAGATTTTGGCGCGGCTTTTTTCTGTTGTTGTTTCTGTGCCGAAGTTTTCTTGTTCGCAAAGCGATCTGTTTTGTCAAATGCCACTGCAAAAACTTCGTCTAGATTTTCGACCATAATAAAATTCATTCGCTCTTTAAAAATAACGGGGATGTCTTCTAAATCTTTTGCGCACGCCAATGGAATAATCACAGTTGTAATTCCCAGGTTTAGTGCCGCTAAACATTTTTCGCGAATTCCGCCCACAGGTAAGACTCGACCTTGCAGTGTGACTTCGCCAGTCATTGCGATATCATTTCTGACAGGCGTGCCAGTTAATAAGCTGACCAATGCTGTAGTTAATGTGATACCTGCCGATGGGCCGTCTTTAGGGATAGCTCCGGCTGGTAAGTGAATGTGAATATCAAATTTTTCAAACATGTCCTGATCAATACCAAGCTCTTCTTGATGTGCTTTTGCATAAGACATAGCAGCATGTGCAGATTCTTTCATAACGTCGCCCAATTGGCCCGTCAGCATTAAAGAACCTTTGCCCTTCATCTTTAAGGCTTCGATCAACAGAACTTCGCCACCGGCCTGTGTCCATGCCAGACCCTGAACCACGCCCACACAGGCTTCAAGCTGTTTATCTTCGCGCATGAATCTGACGGGGCCCAATAATTCAGGTACAGTTTTTTCTGTGATTTGAATAAAGTTGGCTTCTTCAAGAACAACTTTTTTAGCCACTTTTCGACAAATAGAACCAACTTCGCGTTCTAGATTTCTAAGCCCAGCTTCGCGGGTATAGCCACCGATCAAAAATTTAATCCCCTCATCGGTAAACGAAATATTTTCGCTTGTGATTCCGTTGGCCTCAATTTGTCTGTTGATCAAATGTTTTTTTGTAATCAATAACTTATCATTTTCTGTATAGCCTGGAATGTAAATCATTTCCATGCGGTCGCGCAATGGCGCAGGAATGTTTTCAGCAACATTGGCTGTTGCGATAAATAAAACTTTTGATAAATCAAAATCAACATTTAAATAGTTATCACGAAATGTAGAGTTTTGTTCCGGGTCTAAAACCTCAAGCATTGCCGAACTAGGATCGCCGCGCTGATCAGAGGCCATTTTGTCAATTTCATCTAAGACAATAACAGGATTATTTGTCTTACATTGACGTAAGGCTTGAATAATTTTACCTGGCATTGCTCCCACATAGGTTCTGCGATGCCCGCGAATTTCTGCCTCGTCTTTGACTCCGCCCAATGCAACCCTAAAATATTCACGACCCATGGCTTTGGCTATAGATTTGCCTAAAGAAGTTTTGCCAACTCCTGGCGGGCCGCTGAAACAAAGAATCGGGCCCTTAATAGTCGCTTTTAATTTTCGAACTGCAAGAAACTCTAAAATACGATCTTTCGCTTTGTGCAGTTCATAATGATCATCATCTAAAATTTCTTTTGAACGTTTTAAATTATGCATATCATCTGTTGATTTATTCCACGGAAGATCAACCATTAAATCCAAGTACGTGCGAACCATTGTTGCTTCGCTTGCGTCTGGGTGCATGCGTTCAAGTCGCGACATTTGTTTCATTGCTTCAGATAACACCGCCTCTGGCATGCCCGATGTTATTATTTTATTTTTTAATTCGTCCATCTCTTCAGATTTTGAATCGGTATTTTCACCGAGTTCAGATTTGATAGCCTTCATTTGTTCACGCAAAAAACTTTCGCGCTGATTTTTCTGATCATCGCCACGGCCCTGGCCGCGAATTTTCGCCTGAGCCTGTAATACTTCAAGCTCTGCAGATAAAATTTGATTTACTAAAGATAATCGATCGATCGGATTTCTGGTTTCTAAAACTTTTTGTGCTTCAGCAACTTTGATTCCCAAGTTGCTTGCGATCAAATCAGCAACGCGACCTGCATCAGTGACGTCATCAAGAACCAATAAAATATCCGGTGACAAGGCTTTTCCGAAAGCGATCATTTTTTCAATCGAATCCTTAGCCATTCGAATTAATGCCTCGACCTCTGCTGGGGTCTGTGTCGGCGCAACATCTAATAGTTTTTCTACAGAAACTTCGTAGCAACCGTTTGTTTTTATAAACGAAGTGATCTCTGCCTTGGCCTCGCCTTGGATTAAAATTTTAACTCGACCATCAGAAAGTTTTCTCATGCGCATGATTTTTGCGACAGTTCCGACTTTATAAATAGTTTCTGCCGAGGGATTTTCTTCAGAGATATCTTTTTGCGAAGCTAAAAAAATCAAACGATTTTTCGCCAAAGCATCTTCGACAGATCGAATAGAAGCCTCGCGCCCAAC
>JAYVKY010000227.1:0-3907 GCA_043767965.1 Pseudobdellovibrionaceae bacterium | reverse complement strand
TTAAAAATAATCAAATTATTTCAGCCGCACCGTATGTTCAGAAAAAAAATACGACGAATCAATTTGGCTGCCAAATTGATTTATTGATTCATACGAATTTAGATGTTTTTTATGTTTGTGAAATGAAGTGTAAAAAAGTAATTGATCGATCAATTACTAAAGAAGTTCAGAAAAAAATTGAATCTCTTAAATTACCAAAAGGATCTGCGAAAAAACCTGTTTTGATTTACTGCGGAGAAATTCCATATGCCGACAAAGAGGATATTGAGAATTATTTTTTAAAAATTATTCATTATGATGATCTGTGCAAATAAATAATACAACTGGTGCTGGTTTTTTTAGTTTGTTCGCTTGTTTGACGATCAAAAAGATCACAAATGCAATCGCTAAAAAGTCGATCGTAGCTTGTAAAAAATTACCGTACGTCAATGCGGCAACACCTTTAGCTTTTGCTTCGTCTAAAGTTACGTATGAATTACCATCTAATGCAATAAACTGCTGAGTCACATTGATGCCTTTTAAAAGTAAACCAAGAACTGGCATTAAAATATCTGTGACCAGTGAGTTTACAATTTTACCGAAAGCTCCACCGATCACAACACCCACCGCAAGATCCAGAACATTACCCTGAGCAATAAACTTCTTAAATTCGTCGACCACTTAAACCTCCTATGGTTTTTTATTTTTTAATTATTTAATATACTTAAATTAGTACTTTGCAACTAAGGCCGTAGTCCAAGTTGTTGTATCTTTTTTACCCGGAGCCGGTGTGCCTTCATTATGATTTAACAACATTGAAGTTTTAAATGACAACATATCTGTCATAACAACTGACATTGATGCTTCAGCATTTGTTAAAGATTTGTCTGAATCCTTTAAGTTTTGTATGTGCTCGACCCATAATTTACCAGATGTTGAGGCATTAAATTTATACGCAGCCTCTGTGTATGCACGAATGCCATCTGAATTATATTTTTCAGCATTTGGTGCAGGGGCTAAACCAGAATAAATAGATGTATAGCGATAACCAAATTCAGCAAACCAAGTGAATTCATCTGATTTTTTAAAGAAATATTTTACGCCCAAATCTGTTGAATCGCGCTGAACAAAAACTCCGTTATATGGATCATGTTCGGCCTTGTGCTGTAAAAAACCGTTCAATAAATCTTTCATAAATACGCGCTCGTAACGGGCACCAGCCTCCCATGCTTTTGCTGTTTCATTGCCGGCTGATTTAGTTCGTACATATTTTCCAAAAATTGTTGCTAAATCAGTTTCGGTCACTGACTACGTATTTGTTGACTTCGCACCGAATGTTTCAGAATCAGAGTTACCGCTGGTCACGATTGCAGATGCTTCAGATTCTCATTTAAAAGTTTTGTCTTGGGCCGTAGCAGTAAATGCTGCGCATAATCCAATTGTTAATAATAATTTTTTCATTAGAAATCCTTATTGTTTAAGTGATATAATTAATTAGACTAAAGTAGAGTATAGTCAATAATAAATGTGCAGGTGATCATGAGCTCAGTCATAGGTGAAAATTCAGATTTGTTTATCAAGGGCTCAAAGCTTCATATTCAAACCGAAGACTGGGGCGCAAAAGACCAAAGCCTTGTTAGTCGTATTTTTAAAAATGGTGCCGTTATAAAAACCTATCGATTGCCCTATGAAAAGATACCTACCGTAGAAAAACCAGAATCAAGACGAAAAGCATTACTGCAATTTCATCAATGGGTTATTGATTCAGCAAATAAAGAAATCTAGCCTCCACAATTGCATAATTTTTAGTAACAATTGTAGAATGTTACGCTTACGTCATATTTATAAAACCTATCAAAGTGATCGGCACGTATTACGTGACCTGAATTTTGAAACCACAGCATCAGGTTTATATTTTATTAAAGGTCAAAGTGGTTCGGGCAAAACTACTCTATTTAAATTACTGACTGCTATTACAAAACCGACAAGCGGTGAGGTCACTTTCAAAAAATGGAATATTTCGAAACTAAATCATCATGAAATTACGAACTTTAGAAAAAATATTGGCATCATATTTCAAGATTATAAATTGATAGCTGATTTAACTATTTACGAAAACATAATCTTACCCTTAAAAATACAGAAAAAAACAACATCAGATATTTCACGATTGGCTGACATAGTGGTTCAGAAGTTGGGCATAGGTGATTATTTAGGTGAATACCCTGAATATATTTCTGGCGGACAACAACAAAAGGCAGCTTTGGCTCGCGCTTTGATAAACAGGCCTGAACTTATTATCGCCGACGAGCCCACGGGTAATTTAGACCCCAAAAACAGTTTAGAAATGATTCATATTCTATCCGAATATGCCAGCAGCGGCGCCATAGTTTTGATTGCAACCCACGATCAAACAATTTTAACTCAATACCCTAGTCAAACATTGACCCTTGAGAAAGGTCAGCTGATCAAATGAAATATTTATTTAGTTTGTATCTTGTTTTTTCAATTTTTTTCAGCGCATCTGTTTTATTGTTCTATCAGAATTCAAATTATATTTTATTTGATGCAAGTGAAAAAAAAGTTTTATCATTTTCGTTTCAGGATGATGTCACAAAGGATTTTGTTGTAACAAAAGTTGCCCAAATTAAAGATAAATACTTACTGCAGTCAGCAGAAATACATTCACCCACCGATCAGTATGAAGAATTTATAAAATCATTTGCAATGTATAATCAAGGCGCGTTTGAAGCCAATGAAATACTAAGACTGATACCGTATACGGTTGATTTTAACGTAGCAGAAAATAAAAATAGTGCTGAAATTAAAAAACAGATACTGGCGGAAAATTTATTTCAAGAAGCAGTCACATCGACAGCCTGGATTGATAAACTAAAATCTGTTGCCAACTTAGTTGAAAGCCTGGGCCGAATGCTGTTTTTATTTATGTTTATTGGTACAGCACTTATGACGGCGGCCACCATTCGTATTCTAATTTCACAAGATGAGCCCCAAATAAAAATTCGCAGTTATCTGGGCGAATCATTTAAAGCTGTCGGCACCAGATATTTTATGCAAATCGGTTTATTGTGTTCAGTCGCACTAGCTGTTGGATTTGGCTTGAGTTACTTGGCGTATCAATTATTTTTATTAAAAATAAAATCACATTTCGAAATTTCATTTCTGGCTGAACGAATGCATTACTTAGATTTAAAGTCGGTTTTATTAATTTTGTCGGGTGTTTTATTGGCGTTTATGTGCGGGTTATTTTTTTCATTAAAATATCTATTTGGCCGAATACATGATGAAGATTAATTATTATCTGATTTTTATTTTTATTTTGTCTTCGTTGGCCCAGTCAGCCACTGTTTTAGAGCTTGAAAAAATGCGCTTTGAAAACGAAACTACGAAATCTAAGTTATATATTGAAATCGAAGAGGCAAAGAAAAAAATTTTAGAGAACCAATTGGCAGTCCAAGAAAAAAAGGCAGAGTTAGTGCGATTTTCACGCGCCGATCGCCAACTTAGTAAATTTCAATTCGGTGGCTTAATGGCCATCGAAAGCCGCGCCTTATTAGAACGAAATTTATTTATTTTTAATCGCCTTAAACAACAGAATTTGAATTCATTGCGTGAACTGAAATACTATGCTGAAGACCTTGATCGACATAAAAAATCACTTATTCAAAAGAATGATGATTTAGATCATTTAAATAATCAAATTCTAGACCAAGAAAAAGCATTAATTACCGCCGAGGTTGATTCTATCAAAAAATTAGTCGCAGAGAAGAAAGATTCTTTGTTGCTATTTAAAGGCAAACTTGTCAGCCCCTTGCTGAATTCAAGAATTAAATTTAATTTTGGCGCGTCGTATTCAGATGATCAAAACCAATATAGCCAGCTGCGCAAAGGCATTACTTATCAGGGC
>JAYVKY010000226.1:0-2927 GCA_043767965.1 Pseudobdellovibrionaceae bacterium | reverse complement strand
CACTTTTGGAATTTTTATATTTGGCACCGTAAGACTGTGCCGTGTCTTCGATGACATACAAATTATGTTTTTTTGCAATGGCATTGATTTCATCAAGATCAGCGACTTGACCGTAAAGTGAAACGGGCATGATCGCCTTAGTTCGAGAAGTGATCGCTGCTTCGATTTTTTTAACATCGATGTTAAAAGTTTTTTTATCAATATCGACGTACACTGGAATCGCTCCGGCAAGAACGATGGTTTCGGCTGTTGCAATAAATGAGAAAGCCGTTGTAATGACTTCATCGCGCTGGTTTTTATCTTTGCCAATACCCAAGGCCATCAACGGCAACAAGAGTGCGTCAGTACCGCTGGCTACAGTTAAACAATATTTTGTGCCGGTGTGCGCGGCCAGTTTTTGTTCAAGCTCTGTGATTTCTGGACCTCCGATATAAGCTCCGCTATCCAAAACTTTTTGAATACGTGCGTCGATGGAAGTTTTTAATGCTTTGTATTGTGATTTAAGATCAATAAATGGAACTGCCATAGATCCTCCGGATTAAATTTATGAATATTGTTTATTATGCGTAGAAAACCACAGGCTGTCATTCATTCTAGTTTTTGATTGCTGCGCCATAGACTAGTCTGTGGAAAAAAAGCTTCAAAGTTTGAGCGTTTACTGACAGAATTTATCAGTCCTCAACTCTATATAGGAGAAATCAAGATGAAAATCAACTTTGGTCAAGTTTTAGGTGCTATTTTATGTGTGACAGTCATGGGCAGAGCTGATTTTGCAAAAGCTATTTCGACAGAAATACCTGAAAAACGAGATTTTAAATTAAATTCTGAGGTGAACCCGTGTGACGATTTTCATCAATATGTCTGTGGTGATGTTGAAAAAAACTTTAAGCTGCGTGAAGATCGCAGTTCACATACCTTTGCATTTGATGATTCAGATGAAAGAATTTTAGAAAAAAAGAAAACATTTTTTAAAAATATTGACCAAGAAAAGAAATTGCCACCACGTGCTTTTCAAATGAAAGCCTATTATAAAGCATGTATGAATGCGGAGTCGGCAGCAACAGAAGAGAAAAATCTAGTCAAAGAACTGATTAAGGATGTGGAAAAGTTCAAATCGGTGAAAGATTACATCACATTTAATAAAACTAACATGACGAATGAAAAGTGGTCATTTATAGGTTATGATTTATCACCAAATATTGATGATCCTAAGATTTATGATGTGACTTTTGATTTGGGATTTATGTTTTTACCAGAGCACAGTTATTATGATAATCAAGAATTATTAGTGGGATTTCGTGATTTAATGGCTGAATTTTTCAATACAATTTACCCAAACGGTGATGTTGAAGATCATAAAAAACGCGCTCAGGCAATTATTGATTTTGAAAAAAGATTTAAAGATACATATCCCTACCCAGCTATGTTTAGACAGCGTTATACCGAACCAAGATACGTAACACGTGCTGATTTTTTTAAACGAACAAATGCAATTGGTCTTGAAGCATTTTTTAATAAAAATATTCCTGCAAAAACTTTGATTCGGGATTTTATTCCGGAAAGTTTTGCGTTTGCTCAAAAAGAATTAAAAGACGAAAAAAATCTGCAAGTTTTAAAAGACATGTATATTTACCGTAGTGCACGTGGATTTATGGATGATGCTTACCCCGAGTTATTTAAGAAAAGATTAGCCTTCAGCCATAAATTTTTAGGTGGCGCCCCAGTTAGGCCAGATCGACAAGAGCGTTGTACGATGTCTGTAATGGGTGCTTTTAACCGTGAATTAGATCAAGAAATGTTACCCCGATTATTTCCCAATTTTCCAAAACAAAAAATGATTGATGTAACAACAAAAATTCGTGCATCGATCTTAGATGGGATTAAAAATAATACTTGGCTTTCAGAGCAAAGTAAAAAAGGTGCTATCGAAAAAATTGAAAAAGCGAAACTTCAAATCATACAGCCCGTGACAGATAAAGAATGGGATTTTAAGCCGATCCAAACGTACAGTTCAGGCAAGCCTTATGCGAATGGTAAGAAAATGGCCTTATTAAGCCACAAGCGTTCATTTGAACGCTTGCATAAAGGTGTTAATCAAGAAGCATGGGGAATGGGTCCACTGACTGTGAATGCCTACTATTCACCAGATAAGAATAAATTTGTGATGCCGATTGGAATTTTACAGTACCCCTTTTTTGTGCCTGAGGGCGATGTGATTGAAAATTTAGGTGCCGTGGGCGCTGTTGTTGGCCACGAGCTAGGGCATTCGATTGATGATGAGGGATCAAAATTTAATTCAGACGGAAAATTGAAACAATGGATGAGTGATGAAGATATAAAAAAATTTAAAACTCGCGGCGAAAAAATGATCTCGCAATTTAATAAAATCGGCCACAACGGTGATTTAACTTTGGGTGAAAATGTCGCGGATCTTGTCGGCCTGAGTTTTGGTTATCATGCAGCTTTTCCAGAGGGTAAGGGCTCTATTGAGGACAAAAAGAAATTTTTTGTGGCCTATGGTCGACTGTGGTGCGGCGTTGCCCGTGAAAAAACAAAAGAGATGTGGTTAAAAACTGACCCGCACAGTTTGGGACCGGCTCGAATTAATGAGCAAGTTAAGCACCAGGCTGCGTTTCAAGAGGCCTTTCAGTGTACGTCTAAAAATAAACTTTATTTAGATGAAAAAGAAAGAATTCAAATTTGGTAATTTCTGATTTTGAATTAGATTTGCCAGAACTTGAGCCTGTTTTTAAATTTGAAACAGGCCACTAGCAAACTTTGGTTGGCCATTTTGTGCCGACGCCCGACTTTAGCGAATCCTATGAAATTAAATATCTTAAATTTTCAGATGGTGATCAGTGCGGTCTGAAAATTTACGAAAACAAATCTGAAAACAAAAAAAATATTATACTTAGTCTGTATCATGG
>JAYVKY010000225.1:0-2675 GCA_043767965.1 Pseudobdellovibrionaceae bacterium | reverse complement strand
CAAAAGCATTTATGTAAAACAAAATACTTTTTTCAACGTCATCAACATAAAAAAGTGTGTATCCAAGCTTCAGCATAAAAACCTCTGTGAAAGTATTTTTGAATCAAGAACAAAAGACAAAGATTGAAAAAAATAGCTGGTTGTAAACACAACCACGTGGTTGCGTTTACAACCACTCGCCTGCTGCGTAATTTCGATCTGACGGTTTTTTGGTTGTAATTGCAACCAAAAATAATTTTTTGAATACCCCTCAAAAACACCAATTTTTTAATTTTTATAAAAGGTTTCAACGGCTTAGCCGTTGGCATGGCACGCGGTTCATATATTGAAATCTACTCCCTTGCGAATGATCGCAAACATACACAAGGGGGATATATGAGAAAAAATTTAAACAGACCATGGCTAACGGCTTCAAACATTGAGCGTTCAACATCTGAACTGAAAGAAATTTCAAAGTCGTGGGACGAACAGACATGGAGTGATTATCTGAATTGGTTTGAACTCACTCAACAAGATAAACTGGTTTCAGAAACGCAATATAGTATTGAGCGCGAATCCATCGTAGAAAATATTTTTGAAGATGAAACTTGTCCTAAATCGCAGAACCTTTGTGATCAGTTATTATCTGTTTTGCCGCACCACCAACAGCGTATTTTGCGTGCAATTTTTTTTGAAGGAAAGACTGAGCGAGACATTGCATTTGATTTTAATAAATCTGCTGGTTGCATTGCTCAGAACAAAAATACGGCCATTGCAACCCTAAAACAGGTACATCGCGGGAAAATGCTAAGCACCCGCCCTATTATAAGGGGGGAAGATGTTTATAATTCAGAAAAAATAAAATCAATTTGGAATCAAACACTATCAAGCATGATCAAAGAAAATAAAGCCTACGGCCATTTAAACGCCAATCAAGAGCTTTTAAATCATCACAATGCAGAACTGCGAGAAATATTTCAGGAACTCTCGGAACGTTCCCGCCAAATCATATATTTAAAATTTTGGTGTGGTCTTAGTCATTCTGAAATTGCACGCAAAGGTTCAGTTGGAGTGAACACTGTTGAACAAATTATTGATGCCACAGTTTTCAAGATCAAATCACAACTCATTCAAAATATGTCGGCGAACTTTGCTTCAACTTAATTATAAGGGGAAAACTCATGTTTTTAAATCAAGAATTACTACAATCAAGCGAAGAATTTTTTAATCAAATTGCAAACATCAATGGCGACGAAAATTTAGACGATGCCATTTTATCATTGCGACTGTTTTTAGAAAGAGACGTTGACGGATTTACTCAGCACACGGACGAAAAACTAAGCCGTACTGTTCAGTCAAAACTCGAATCAATTTGGCAAATGATTTGTCGTGCAGAAAAAAGTGAAAATTTAGATTTGGCCGACCTGTACACAGAACTATTAACAATCACCGAAGACGCTTCAGATTATGAGTCGGACGGCGCTGATGACGAATTCCAAGAGGATCACGAATGAGAAAAATTATTCAGTTACTAAAAATGTACTTAAAAAAATTAACAACCACAGGAGAAATTTCATATGAACAATTTGAAAAACTTGAATCAAAAAAATATCAATATCAGCCAACAGCAAATGATAAAAACCTTAAGCTGCATCATCCTTATCGCTGCACCCACAATTGCTTTCGGAAGCGTTGAAGGCTCGCTGGCCGCAGTTCAAGAAAAACTGGTCGGCACAATTTTACCGCTGGGTGCGATGTGCGGGCTTGTCGTTGCAGGACTTAGTTTTGTTGCGGGTCATGCAAATGCTAAATCACATTTAATGTATGCGATCATTGGCGCCATTGTTGGCTTTGGTGCCGAATCCATTGTGTCTTTAATCCGAAGCCTTGTGCATTAGGTCTGTATGGGACTTAAAACATCAACTGTTTATAGGTGTCTAGATAAAAAGACTTTGGTTTTTGGTTATGAGCTTGTGGATTTGTTTTTAGTTTTTACGGTGTTGGCTTTTTTAAATTTAGTTTGCGGCAGTATTGCGTACAAATTTTTATTTACATGGGCACCAAGTATCAGTTTAGCCATTTTTATAAAAATGATTAAACGCGGAAAGCCAGATAATTATTTACTGCATTTTTTGCGGAACTTTTTTCAACCCAAATTTTTATCAGCCTTCGCGCTATCTAAAAAACGATCAAAATTTATTAAATAGAAAGGATTTTTAAAATGAACACAAATCTAGTAGACAGGCTTCAAGTCTGGGGTTTTGAAGATGGTAAATTAATTTTTAAGGATTTGTCTTTGGGTTCAATTTTAGAACTTACGCCCAAAGACATTTCATGTAGCACAGATGAATATTTAAATTCAATTAAAAATTTATCCTGTGATCTGCTGAATAGCTTGCCAGAAAATTTATCAATTCAGTTCGTTCAGATGACAACTGGTGGTGCGGATCAAATTACTGAAAAACATAATGCGCTAGCTAAGGACTCTGCCAGTGATTTATCAAAGTCATTATTAAATGAAAGGATTCTAAAAATTGCAGATCTTGATCAAAATCATGAAATCATAGATCAAAAACTTTATGTGATCTTACGACGAAATTTTGTAAATAAACCCATTAAAAAAGAAAGCAAATTTAAATTATTAAAACCCAAATCTGACGTCGCAACTGATTTTTCAAGATCAGTTCTTGAGCCTG
>JAYVKY010000224.1:0-3476 GCA_043767965.1 Pseudobdellovibrionaceae bacterium | reverse complement strand
CACTGGTGGTTTTGCGGCCTCATTGCCGATGGCGATTGAATTAGGCGTAAGCTCGTGGCAAATACTAAATTCAGTGGCCGGTATTTTATTGATTGGTATTTTAAACATAACGGTCAGTTTTTCTTTGGCTTTTTTATTAGCTTCGATTTCATCCAAAGTTAAATTTTCATCTTTTTTGAAATTATTAAGATGGGGATTACTTTTAATTTTAACCAGACCCTGGTTATTAATTGTTCCTGAAAAATCCGACCCAGAATAAAAAGTAATTGCATAAAAAACAGAGCCTTTTCGGCACTTAACTGCTGGCATAAGTCTTGCCTAATCACTTTGTTACAACGTTATTAAAACAAAAAACAAAGGAGTTTTTATGAAAGTATTATTAGTAGCATTATCTATGATTTTATTTAGCTTGAGTGCATCAGCACAATCTCATGGTGGCGGTCGCTGGGGTGGTGGTCGTTGGGGCGGCCGTGGTGGCGGAAGTGTGGTACAGCCATCGTATGGCCGCGATTATGGTCCTAATTTCACTGCCAATTGGGTAGACCTCGGCACGAGTCGCATAAATAAAATACTTAGCCAACAGGTCGTTTTTTACACCAACGGGCGTTTAGTGAACGAGATTATCTTAGGCGCCGTTGATAACAGCGTTCAAATTAGCTCTGCATTGGCCTATTTAACAAATGGCGAAGTGATCGAACTTCGACAAGCCATGGGTTATATTGATCAAAATAGACGTATCCGTGTTAAGATCGATTATTCTGCTTCAAGAGCAGTTGATCGAATTGTTTTGACCGCAGTATCTCCGAACCTGATTGGTTCGCGCGGCCAATTATCGATGGTTGTTGGATATGCATATTAATCAACTTTAAATTGAGGGCTAAATTGTAGGTTTAAATTTGGAAAAATTTGAACCTTATAGGGGCTTATTGCCCCTATACTATTTATAGAATATTCTATTTTCAACGAAAAGAATAAATATGAAAATAGAAGCTTTATCAACAAGCCAGTCCACTGATTTAAGAAATACATTACGACCTTTAAATTTCAACGAACGTATCAAACGCTGTTTAAAATCATTTTCTATTGGGCTCGGACTTGCCTTAATATGCTTACCAATTCCCGGTTTACATTTTTTTTTAGTTCCATTTTTTTTATTTTATTCTGTGTACTCTGGTTACGTCAAATTTCGACAAAATAAAAGTGTCCATATGTTTAAAGAATTCTGCCCGCTTTGCCAAAAAGAAATTAAAGAAAATACTCTTTACTTTGATACACTCCCCCACAGATTTAATTGTTCTGAATGCCAATCTCAACTCAGAGTTATTTCAAATTCGTAAAATTTTTAAATGGGGCATATTTTAGCTTAAATTTACTGAATATCTATAAGGCGGATTTGATTGATTCAAAAGTTGGTCACTATCTTGCTTACTATAGCATACCAACAGAATACTTACTGAAGGAAGGTTTCATGAAACTATTTATCACTTTATTTATGTGTTCGGCATTTTCATTCGTTGCGCGTGCTGATATTGAAGCCGATAACTCAGCAAAAAATAAACGCGATGGGCAAATACAAGAATATACTGCTGATCAGCAGGGCCTGTCTGCCGCCGAGACCGAAGTTACACGTCAAATTCGCGAATCAATTATGAAAGACAGTTCAATGTCAGTTTATGCAAAAAATATTAAAATTATTAATGTTCGCGGCGAAATTACACTGAAGGGCCCTGTTCGAACGGCAAATGAACGAAAAAAAATAGTCGAAAAAACCCATGCTGTTACCGGTGTTAAAAAAATTATCAATCAAATTGATGTCATAACAAAGTAATTATTAGGAGCATAGCGATGTGAGTATTTTAAAAACAAAAACTGTCTATCAAAGAAATTTTTAACTTCAAAACAAAAAAGAGGAATTATGAAAAAGTTACTATTTATTACACTGATGTCCGTATTGTGCTACATGCAAAATATTTTTGCTGCTGATGATAAATCAACAGAACAAAGAACTGAAACAATTCGTACTACAGAGAGCTCTCATTTATCAAGAGGCGGATTTTTTTTAGAGCCGATTTTATTCGTTTCAAAAGAGGACTCTGCAATTAAGTCATCTCAGCTACCGATTATTAATGATGATACAACGGGAAATTCAACTGGTTACGGAGTCGGCCTGCGTTTGGGTGGGCATGTTTCAGAAATTTTATTACTAGGTGTCGACGCTCGATATGCTAAAATGCAGACTGATGATTCATTTTATAATAATGCAAATGCTGACGTTTATAATATAGCGCCGATGATTGGCCTACAGACACCATTCTTCGGGATTCGTTTGCTTGCGGGCTATGTGGCTATCGGCGAATCAAATCCGACAGCTAGCAATCAAGGTGTCGATTTAAAATTTAAAGAGGCCTCTGGTTTAAGGCTTGGAGCTGGTGTTTACATTGCTGCGATCAGTATAAATTTAGAATATCAAGATTTAACATACAACAAAACAGAAATTGAATCGTATGGATCTGTCGCCGTAAATAATACAACATCAATCGATGCGACAACAAAGGGATACACTGTTAGTTTAAGCTTTCCGGTCGAATTTTAGTACAAAAAGAAAAGGTAAAAATCCTAACAAAGTAATTAGTAACCTTTTTTGTTACACAGAGCTTAGTTTTGACAGCTTCAAATCCTTTAAATCAGAGTACAACAAAATTTGTTCTACTCTGAGACATTGGCATGCTTTGCAATGTAACTAAGTATGAAACATTAACCCCAAAAAAAAAGGATACAAAATGAAAAATTTAATTGGATCTGCACTTTTACTGTTAAGCCTAAACTCAACAGCCATGACTAAAGAGGTACTCGGTGAATGCTTGATGAACGATGGCCAAACTCAGGCATTAGTAGATATGGTTAAAGAAGAAACGCGTGCAAAGCGAATTACACTGGCCGAATATTATGTCTATATTAATAAAATGTTAGCCGCAGATGTTAAAACATGTCGCCATGCCTCGGGTCTTGCAGCTGAACAGCTTGCAAAAACTTTAATTGCGACCCCAGATGCAAAATAAATTTTATAAAATATTAGCAGCAGGGACAACAACGTCCAAGTTACCATTTTCGGATTTACAAAGTCGTTTAGCAGCTTGTACAACACGCTTAAAATGTAGAATATCGTGTGCTGGGTCATCAGATTTCGCAATTTCTGAAACTCTATTACAAAAAATAATTTCCCATGCCGATAAATCCATATGAAACCTTAAGTTTTAGCACTGTTTAATCACTTTTTAAATTATAATCGTAACCTGCATCGACATTGCGCAGCCCGAGGTCAATTGACTGACACACAGATTTTAACTACCCTATTCAGACATATAAAAAAGGAATACTTATGGCTGAATATATTAACCCCGATTACGTCGCTGAACCCGAAAAAATGAACGTTAAAAAAGGCCTTGAAGGCGTCGTGATGGATACATCCAGCGTTT
>JAYVKY010000223.1:0-7870 GCA_043767965.1 Pseudobdellovibrionaceae bacterium | reverse complement strand
CCGAGTGTCCAGCCAAAACGTTTGTTACATGTATTATCTTTGCCGGGTTCACACCAGCAATCGCGACCCCAATCGCGAATACTTTCGGCAATTTTTTTGAAGCGTCCATCTTTTGACATGACAGCACCGCCTTCGCCCATGGTGATGTGGTGGGCAGGGTAAAAACTGCTTGTTGCGTATTCACCGAAGCTTCCGACAAATTGATTATTAATTGTTGCTCCAAGTGCGTCGCAGCAATCTTCAATTAAAAATAGACCTTCCTTTTTGCACCAGTCTGCAATGATATCTGCGCGATAAGGATTACCTAACGCATGGGCTAAGACAACGGCTCTGGTTTTTGGCGTACGAGCTGCCATAATTTTTTCAGGCAAAGCATTTAACGTTATTTGATCAATATCAACAAAAACAGGTACCCAGCCGTTTTGTAAAATTGGATTTACAGTTGTTGGGAAACCTGCGGCTACAGTGATAATTTCGTCATCAGCAACAAGTGGTTTAAAGCCCATTTTTTCGACGTCTGGTGAACCTAGCGAGCTAATAGCAACAAGATTTGCGCTTGAGCCGCTGTTTACTAGTAAAGATTTGGTTTGTCGGCCGAAGTGCTTTCCGAAAACAGATTCAAATTCACGCGCGTAGCGACCAGCCGTCAACCACATATCTAACGAGGCATCAATTAAATAGCCAAGATCATTCTCGTCAACCACTTTTGCCGTTACGGGGATATAGGTTTTTCCAGCTATAAATTCGGGTTTTTTTGTATGATTTTGGTGATATATTTTTGCTGCATTAATAACCGCTAATCTGTCTGAATCATTCTTAAAATTTTGATCTACTAAATTCATTGTCTACCTCGAAAAAATTTGATCTTATAATGTTTTTATTTCCAGGAGCAGTCAAATGAAAGTCGTATTATTAGCAGGCGGTTTGGGTACAAGAATTAGCGAAGAAAGCTATTTAAAACCAAAACCCATGATTGAAATCGGTGGCCGCCCAATACTGTGGCATATTATGAAAATATATTCAAAATACGGACTTAACGATTTTGTGATTTGTTGTGGCTATAAAAGCTATGTCATCAAAGAATATTTTGCGAATTATTTTTTGCACTTATCTGATGTTACATTTGATTTAAAAAATAATAAAATGGAAGTTCATCACAACGATTCAGAGCCATGGAAAGTTACACTTGTTGATACAGGTGAAAACACGATGACTGGCGGACGGCTAAAGCGTGTTAAAAAGTATATTGGTGATGAAGATTTCTGCTTAACGTATGGCGATGGCCTTGCTGATATTGATATCAGTAAATTAATAGAATTTCATAAATCACACGGTGGTCTTGCGACTTTGACAGCCGCACAGCCACCTGGGCGTTTTGGTGCGCTCGGTATGAAGGGTACTCAAGTTCAATCTTTTAAAGAAAAACCAGTTGGTGACGGCAGTTGGATTAACGGTGGTTTTTTTGTTTTGAATTCAAAAGTGATTGATTTAATTCCAGACGATACGACCGTTTGGGAAAAAGAACCTCTTGAAAAGTTGGCAGAATTAAAACAATTACATGCCTATCAACATACTGGTTTTTGGCAGCCGATGGATACCTTGCGCGATAAAAATCATCTTGAAGAGTTGTGGTCGAAAGGCCTTGCTCCATGGAAAAAATGGTAAATAAATTAAACTTACTTTTAAAATCAGGTGAATCACAAACTGTGGAATTTAAATCCAGTTTTGATAAAAGCACTGTTGAATCGTTAGTAGCATTTGCGAATACAGCAGGTGGTACTATTTTAATTGGTATCGGGAACAAAGGTGCTGTCCAAGGTGTTACCATTGGAAAAGAAACTTTGAATGAATGGTTAGGCCAAATTAAATCTGCAACAAGTCCGTCGTTAATTCCAGATTTAGTAGCAGAAAATATTGATGGCAAAACAGTTGTAACTATACACATCAGTGAGTTCCCAGTCAAACCTGTGAATACGCGCGGTAGGTATTACAGGCGCGTGGCCAGTTCAAATCACCAGCTCAGTTTATCAGAAATTTCAGAGCTATATCTGCAATCGCTTCATTTGTCGTGGGATTCGTACAAAGCGCCAAATGTTTCGTTGGATGACTTGTCCTTAGAAAAAATAAATTTATTTATAAGTCATGTCAACAGCAGTGGTCGATTTTCATTGTCAGAACAGCCGTTTGAAGCACTTGAAAAATTAAGATATCTTGATAAGAATCAACCAACATGGGCGTCCGTATTATTATTTGCTAAACAGCCACTCAGGCACAATATTCATATTGGTCGATTTAAGACGCCAGCTATGATTATTGATGATCGACAAATTACACAGACATTGCCCGAGGCCGTTGATCAAGCTATGAAATTTATTGTATCACACATCAGCGTTGCGTTTGAATTTGATGGAAGTCCTAAGCGCAAAGAACGTTTTGCATATCCTTTGCCAGCATTGCGTGAAGCTTTATTAAATGCAATTGTGCATCGTGATTATACAAATCCTTCAGATATTCAAATAAAAATTTTTGATGATCAGGTTACATTTTTTAGCCCAGGTCATTTTTATGGTGGATTAAGTGTTAAAGATATTCAGACAGATCATTATCAATCCCATTTGCGTAATAAATTAATTGCCGAAGCTTTTTATTTAACAAATAATATTGAAAAATATGGTAGTGGTTTTATTCGAATCAGAAAAGAATTGCAGAATTATCCAGAAATTAATTTTGAGGTCAAAGAGGTCGGCGGAGGTGTCCTATTAACGTTTGGGATGCTTCAGAAAAGTTCGGAGAAAAGTTCGGAGAAAAGTTCGGAGAAAAGTTCGGAGAAAAGTTCGGAGAAAAGTTCGGAGAAAAGTTCGGAGAAAATCCTTAATTTGCTGAAAGAGCACCCCTACTCAACTATAAGCGAAATGGCTGCTGAAATAGGACTTACCGGGCGGGCCATTGAAAAGCAGATTGATTTACTAAAAAATGATGGGCGACTACTTCGAATTGGCCCTGATAAGGGCGGTTACTGGCAAGTTGTAAAGGTTCGCAAAAAATGAGAAATGGCATAATTAAATGAACGCAGCATTTTGGAAAAATAAAAAAGTTTTCTTAACCGGTCACACTGGATTTAAAGGTTCATGGGCCAGCCTGTGGTTATTAAAAGCCGGTGCAAATTTAACGGGGTATTCGTTAGGTTTACCGACGACACCTTCGTTATTTCAAGATTTAAAAATTGAAAATGATATGCATTCGATTTTTTCAGATGTTCGCGATCTTGATAAATTAAAATCAGCAATGATTCAATCAAATCCTGATATTGTCATACACATGGCGGCGCAACCTTTGGTTAGATATTCTTATCAAAATCCTATTGAAACGTACATGACAAATGTGATGGGAACAGTTCATTTGTTTGAATCGGTCCGCGCCTGTTTGAATGTAAAAACTGTTGTTAATGTAACAAGCGATAAGTGCTATGAAAATCAAGAGCGTCTAAAAGGTTATGAAGAGTTTGAACCGATGGGTGGATTTGATCCCTACAGCAACAGCAAAGGTTGTTCAGAATTAGTCACATCAAGTTATAGAAATTCTTTTTTTTCAAAATCAGGTGTTGGTCTTGCCAGCGGACGTGCGGGTAATGTCATCGGTGGTGGTGACTGGGCTGCAGATCGTTTAGTTCCAGATATTATTAGATCCGTTTTAGAAAACAGAACTTTAGAAATTAGAAACCCCAGATCGACTCGTCCATGGCAACATGTTCTAGAGCCTGTTGGTGGTTATTTGTGTTTAGCTGAAAAATTATATAATGGTGGCAACGAGTTTGCCGAGGGTTTTAATTTTGGGCCGTCAACGAATGATCATTGCAATGTTGAATCCATTATTTTAAAAATGAATCAACATTGGGGCAGTAAGATTAAATATGAAATTTTAAAATCAGATTTAAATCCGCACGAGGCCCATTACCTGAGCCTTGATTGCGCAAAGGCTAAAAACAAACTGGGTTGGCAGCCCCGATGGAATGTGGATCAAGCTTTGCAAAAAACAGTTGAGTGGGTTGAAGCATATCAGGAACAAAAGTCTATGCGTGAATTTTGCTTGGGACAAATTGCGCAGTATGAAAAGGCTGATTTGTGAAAAAAAATAGTATTTTAAGTCAAAAATTATATTCAAATATCCAAACGATTATTGAATCGTCAAAAAATGCCGTTTCTCGTGCGGTCAATATCACAATGGTCAAAGCCTATTGGGAAATAGGGCGATTGATTTTTGAAGAAGAACAAAAAGGAAAAAATCGCGCTGATTATGGCAGTTATATTGTGGATTCTCTTTCATTAAAGCTTTCAAAAGACTATGGAAAAGGCTTTTCTGCGACAAACCTCAGAAAAATGAGACAATTTTATGAACAGTTTCCAATTCAACAGACACTGTCTGTTGAATTGTCATGGAGCCACTATCTGGTGTTGACTCGCGTCGAAGAAAAAATGGCTCGTCAATTTTATGTGAAAGAATGCGTTAATTCAGAGTGGTCAATTCGTGAATTGGAAAGACAAACAGCATCATTGCTCTATGAACGTTTGGCGCTTAGTAAAAACAAAAAACAAGTTCTGGCTTTGTCTAAAAAAGGCCATGAGATTTCACAACCGTCTGATCTGGTTAAAGACCCTTATGTTTTAGAATTTTTAGGATTAAAAAAAGAATCTGTTTTATACGAAAAAAAATTAGAAACGGCTCTGATTGAACATCTGCAGGATTTTTTATTAGAATTAGGAAAAGGTTTTTCATTTGTTGGACGGCAACAACGTATTATGATTGGTCGTGATCATTTTTATGTCGATTTAGTTTTTTATAATCGTATTACTAAAAGTTTTATTTTGATTGATTTGAAGTTAGGAAAACTAACTCATCAAGACATCGGTCAAATGCAGATGTATTTGAATTATTATAAACGGACACAAAAAATACAAGGCGAAAACGATCCGATTGGTATTTTATTGTGTTCAGATAAAAACGACACTGTTGTTGAATTCACTTTGCCTGAAGGCAAACAAGAAATTTTTGCTTCTAAATATAAACTGACATTGCCAAGCAAAAAAGAACTTAAAGTCGAAATTCAAAAAGAAAGAAAACTGCTAGAGAATTATTCTCGTAAGGTGAGCAAATGAAAGACCTTGATCTGTGTTGAAGCATATCAAGAAAATAAAAATATACGTGAGGTTTGTTTGCTACTGCTGTTAAAAGAAGGGCTAATTTATGAAAAATGAAAATGACTTAATATGATTATAAATACAGTAGAAATATCAAAAAAAATAAGAATCAAATGTTTAGAACTTTGCTATAAATACAAAGCTTCACATCTGGGCGGAGCTTTTTCAGTTACAGATATTTTATCTGTTCTTTATTTCAGGTTTTTAAATGTTGATCCTGCAAACCCAAAATGGGAAGATCGTGATCGTCTTTTCTATAGTAAAGGTCATGCGTGTACATCTTTGTATGCGGCACTCGAGTTAAAAGGTTTTTATACTAATTTAATTGATCGATTTACAATCAATGACAGTTATTTTACATCACATGTGAACTCATTAGTGCCAGGTGTAGAGTTTTCAACGGGCAGCCTAGGTCATGCATTATCTGTTTCGTGCGGTACTGCACTAGCAGGTAAGTTGAATGGAAAAAATTGGAAAGTTATTTGTATTGTCAGTGATGGGGAATTGAATGAGGGCTCGAATTGGGAGGCTATTTTATTTGCTCCGCACAATAGATTAGATAATTTATTGTTGATAGTAGATTTTAACAAAATTCAAAGTTTTGGCACTGTTAAGGAAGTTCTTTGTTTAGACTCATTGACTGATAAGTTTAAAGCGTTTAACTGGAATGTCTTAGAAATTGATGGGCATGATCATCAGCAAATTTTAGAAAGTTTAGAAGTTTTTAAAATTAATAAAAACGGAAAGCCAACAGTCTTGGTTGCCAATACAATTAAAGGGAAGTCAGTTTCATTTATGGAAAATAATTTGGCTTGGCATTATAAATCACCCAATGATTCAGAACTGGAACTAGCTGTTCAGGAGATCCAAAATTCATGAGGAACGCAGTTGTTAAAACGTTAATTGAACTCGCTGAAAAAAATTCAAACTTGATGTTGTTGACTGGGGATTTGGGTTACGCAGTCCTAGAGCCTTTCAGGGAAAAATTTCCAAAACAATTTTTAAATGTTGGTATCGCAGAGCAAAATATGGCAGGTATAGCTGCGGGACTAGCCAAAGAAGGCAAAACTGTTTTTTTATATTCAATTGGAAATTTTCCAACACTTAGATGTATGGAACAAATTAGGTATGACATCTGTTATCATAAACTTGATGTTAAAATTATAGCAGTAGGTTCTGGCTATGCTTATGGCCCATTGGGCGCGTCACATCATACAACCGAAGACATCGCGATGCTTAGATCAATCCCTAATTTAAAAGTTGCGGCACCAGGTGACCCTGTGGAAGTTGATGCGGTCATTCGATATTTGGCCCAAAGTATGCGGCCCGGTTATATCCGGATCAATAAAGCCGGTGAAAAAAATATTCATAAAAGCCAGATTGTAATAACAGGTGCTGATATATTCGAGATTTTATCAGGTCAAGATACGGCTGTATTTTCAACAGGTGCTATGCTTGAGTATGCGTATCAATTTATTCAATCAAAGCAGGTCGCATGGAGCCTTTACAGTTGTCCGTTCATTGATGATATGGATCAGACTGCTTTAATTAAGGCCATATCTAGTCATAAAAGAATTATCTCTATCGAAGAACATCAGTTGAAAGGCGGCTTTGGTTCAGCACTGCTTGAAAATATTAATTCTTTAGCCACGTCTGGCCACTTGGCCCATATGCCAATACTTCATCGAGTAGGTATACAAAATCAATTTATATCAACAGCGGGAACTCAGGATTTTTTACGTAGTAAAGCGGGAATTCAACTTGACCAATTTTTGTAAGATTATAAAATCACTCCTATGAAAATCTTACCCTTTGTTAAGGTTATTCTTCTTTGTTATAATTCGGAAAAAACAATTGAAGAAACCTTAAGATCATTATTAAATCAAAGTTATAAAAATTATGAAATCCATGTATTGGAAAATGCATCAACAGATCGTAGTTTAGAAATTATTAACAAGTTTAAATCAGATAAATTATTTGTACATTCTTCAGAAAAAACAATTACTGGTTACGAAAATTACGATCGTGCTTTCGATTATGCAGAAAAAAACTATTCAGCAATTTTTCATTCTGATGATGTTTATGATTCTCAGATTTTAGCAAAGCAAGTTCTATATCTAGAGGAAAACCCATCAGTAGGTATTGTATTTACTCAAGCCTATAAAATTAATGAAGAATCAAGAACCATAGGCCAAATAAGTTTTCCATGGATATTAAGAGTAATACTTAAAATCAACCCTCAATATTCAATGGGAGTTATCCGACTGTTAAAGTATATCTTTAAATTTGATAATTTTTTAGTCTGCCCAAGCGCAATGGCAAAATCATCTTGTTATAAAGCAATACTTAAAAAAAATAGATATGACTTGTTTAAATCAGCTTCCGATGTCGACAATTGGTTGCGTCTTGCTGAAGTTACAAAAATAGGCTTTATAACAGAAAGACTTATTAAGTATCGAATTAGTCAATCACAGTACTCTTGCAATTTGCGTCAAAACCGGAAGGTACTAGGTGATGCTTTTAAAGTCTACAATTACTATAGATTTAAATATGCACCCAAATTAAATTGTATGTATTTGTTTTTTTTGAAAAACTTAAAAGTGACAGACAGTCTGATGACATGTTTTTATAACAGAAAAGACCATGTCTATTTATTAAAACGATTTAAACGGATT
>JAYVKY010000222.1:0-2087 GCA_043767965.1 Pseudobdellovibrionaceae bacterium | reverse complement strand
AAGAATTTACGATTCAGACAAATCCCACGCCTTCAATGCTTTTTGATTACTCTGGATTTCCTGAAAACACGTATCACCTAAAATACCCAGCAAAAACTTCAGCACCCTTAATCGAAAGGGTTCACGAACTTTTTAAAAAAGCAAAAATACCTTTATATAATGATTCACAACGTGGTTATGACCACTTATTACCACTGATGGTCGCCGTAGGCGCCGCAGGAAATAAAAAATCAACACGCGTCTATTCAGAGCAAATGAGCAACTGGAAATTTTGGACCTCGTCATTTCGTTTTGGATAAATAAATAAAGAAATTTTGATGTCGCCATACTTTGGTATGGCTCTATTTATTCCCTAATTTGTTTTGTGGCTGTTCATATTTATCATACTTAGTCTTCTGTACTCACAGAGTGTAAAATCTATTCAAAATCGCTTTTCGAAGCGCACCAGTGCCTTCATTCTTTTAGTGATTCCCCGGCACCGCCCCATACTTGCATTAATCTAACCTCATGAAACAACAAAATTTTTTTAAACCAAATTCAAAACAATACGGTGGCATTTTATCTGTAAAAAAAACGCAGATCAAGACGAGCTCTTTCAACTAAAAATCCGATTCATCTGACACTCAGATCAGAGTCAGCCAGCATAAGAACATCGACCTTATTAAAAATTTAAAAATAAAAAGTGATCAACGCGTTCGGGGCAGTGCCCGCACCAGAGCACCAACTGCCCGTAAGAACATAAAAAATAAGCCGGTCGGCTGTGAAAAAAATCGTCGCAAGTTTTGGGATTTGTTGGTTTATACGCGAGTAATGACTTGGGGGCGTGAATTTCGGACAGTAGGTCTATACATCGTGAAAAACAGGTTTGAAGCGTTGAATTTAATAGCATACACACCACGTAAGCCATGCCCTGGATGAAATCGGTCATTATACAGGATCTTCTTGTCTTTTTCTTCACAATTATGTCGCAGATCATGTCTTTTAACAGGTTTTGAAATAATTTAAAACGAGAAGTTTTATATAATCAAACAATTGCCCCTGATGGAGAACAATATGAAATCCTCAATTTATTTAATTTTACTTATAATAGGTTCGGCGGCATTTGGCGAAAAAATTATCTTTGCTAATATACCCAGAGTTGAGACACTTTATAGCCTGAGTTTTTCAAAAAATGATGTGCTGATTCAAGTTGAAAGTAATGGCTGCACATCGAATCAATCTTTTTCAGTACAGAAATTTTTAGATCGAAGTGATGATACCACACGATTATTGTTTGTACGCGTCCGTCCCGATTGGTGTAAAGCCTTTTATCCTGAAGGTGTCTGGTTGAGATTTTCAAAACATGACCTAGGGATTTTAGATAATGACATTGTACATATTGAGAATACTTTCGGACCAAACCCACAAAATAGAAATTAGTAGCTCTCTTATCTCGATTTGATTAATAATAAAATTGTAAAAGAATATTTTTTTAATCGCCAGATCTACCGTAATATAAACTAATGTAAAGGTCGTCTTTTGATCATGCCACCGCGTGTGTCTTTAATTGAATTTTGAATTATAAAAGCGTTTGGATCAAGTCTTTCAATCTCTGTCAGAAGCCTAGTCACTTCAAAACGAGTTACCGCACAAAAAAGTGCCCGTCGGTCTTCAAAATTACTTCCGGTCTTTCCGTAGCCGCCCTCTGTTTTATAAATGGTGACTCCTCTTTGTAGATCATGGATTAGCATTTTATGAATTTCTTCATATTTTGGTGAGATGATGGTAACACCAATATATTCTTCAATACCACTGAGTACAAAATCGACACTTTTTGAAGCCGCAGCATACGTCAGCATTGAATACATCGCCATTTCAATATTTACTAAAACAGCTACGCACAAAAAGAGCACCAAATTAAAAACTGCAATAAAATCACCGACACTTAAGCTGGATTTTCGACTGACCTGTACAGCAAGCACTTCAGTACCATCAATAACGGCTCCACCACGAATTGAAAGCCCTATACCTAATCCTAAAAAAACGCCGCCAAAAACAGAGATCAAAAGTTTATCTTCAGTCAAAATGGGGATATGTACCCAACGAAC
>JAYVKY010000221.1:0-3286 GCA_043767965.1 Pseudobdellovibrionaceae bacterium | reverse complement strand
CCCGAACATTTAGGTTAAGAAATAAAAATTATTTAATAGTGATCAGTTTATATCCTTTGGGCTTAACCAGGACAAAGGTCTCGTTTTGAGAATCTTTTACGAGCACTTTCGATTTGAAAATCCATACCATTTTTAAATTCTTATTTTCAAGAATCACTTTTTTTTGTCCATCCAACGAATGCCCCCCCGAATCCAGTACCCCGCGCTGCTCAATTTCGACTGTGGCCTGCTCGTTTTTACATATTTCAGTCGCAACTACTGGCACAGAGCAATGAAAACCACGCTGATTTAAACTTTCATCATGAATTAAGGACCATAAAATCTGAGGATCAATTTCTTGCCTAAAAAGCGGCTTTAAAGTTCGTCCCGCCAAAGGACCCTGTATAAAATATTTTTGTGGATGAACAGCGTATTGCAAAGTGGTTCTCGTCATCAACAGACTGCCAACTTGATAGCCAAGCAAAGCAGAAACTTCTAAGCGGACAGTCTCATTTTTTTTAAATAATACATCAATTGTTATACTGTTTGTTGTGTCCTGGGTCTTATCAGTGATTTGAGCCTTCGTTGATAGATTCCAAGTCTCGCCCGCTAATGTGGGACGGCCTTGATTTGATTGACACGATAAAATTAAAAATCCGGCACAAATAATAAAAAGTTTCTTTATCATAAATGTATTATAGGTCTAAGATAGATCCGTATGGCAACACTGAAATTAAAACATCTTATTTTATTTGTTATTTGTTTTATACTTTTATTATTTTCCGAAATACCAGGCGCAGCATTGCTTGCTCTTTTTGCGTGGATGCAACTTTCACTGCTTTTATGGAAAAAACAATTTACATTCAAAAATCAAATCAAATTTTTCATATTGTTTTTGTCACTGGTTCCGACCTATTTCTTATGGGGGGCCGTCAATTCATTTATTACAATTTATACAAAAGAAAGCCATATTATATTCATTTGTGTCTATACACTTCTAAGTTTCGCAGTTTGCTTCTGGATCACATTATTTTCTGTCTTCAGTTATGCTTTTGACAAAGATGCCGATACCTTATTAGAAATATATTCAAATTGTATTGGCCAGGTTAAAACCCAAAAATACATTATATTTTACATCAGTTTGATTGTATTTTTAATCTCGTTTTACCCGTTACCTTTTGCCGAAGACTATCGTATAGTTTTGGGCATAATCGCAGCTCATGTTTTTTTACAAAGACAGGTTGTGTTAGCGTTACTTAAAAATTAATTACTGTGATGCCGGTTTCCGAATTTCTTCAGCGTGCTTGACATCACCAATTTTGCCTTGAATCAGTTTTTTCTTTATTGGATCGTTTTCTAAATCAAATGCTTTTTGAAAAGCTTGGTAAGCCTTATTGTTCTGTTTCAATTTTAAATAAGCATCACCAAGATGATCAGCTATAATACCAACATCAGGTAACTGCTGATGGGCCTTTTCTAAAAATTGTACCGCTTTATAAAATTCGCCTTTTTGATAATAAACCCAGCCCAACGTATCTTTAATAAATGCGTCAGCTTTGTCCAGTTGTTCAGCCTTTATGGCAAGCTGTTCTGCGCGTACTAAATCTTTATTCATTTCAGCCAGTGAATAAGCGACGTAATTAAGCGCCTGCACATGGTCACCGTCAATTTCAATAACCTTATTCATATAAATCAACATGTTTTCTTTGTCATTTTTTCTGTCAAATAAAGTACCTAAAAAATAATTAACTTGCGAATTTTTGGTGAACTTTGCATCCGCAGATTTTAAATATGAAATCGCTTCATCATATTTTTTTTGTTCTTCTAAAATTTGCGAAACTATAAAATAACTTTGAATATTTTCTGATTTTTTTGAAATCGATTCCCGCATTACGGCCAGGGCTTGATCTAATTGGCCTTGGTTTTTTAAAAGCACAGCGGACTGAATTCTTGAATCTTCAAAATGGCTACTTGCTGGTTGAATTTCTAAGAATGTTGCAATGGCCTTGTCATATTTTTTTGTTTCTTGAAAAACAGCTGCCAAATAAAACTTTACTTTGTCAGATTCGGGCACTATTTGATTTAACTCAGTCAATTTACTTTGCGCTCGATCATACATTTTTTTATCAATTAAAATCAAAGACATTTTAAGCTTTACTTGGATTTGATCTTCAGTTGTTGGCTCTAGAATTTCTAGCTGACTGTAAGCATTATCGTAGTCACCCTTTTCAATGTAATACTGTGACAGTATTTCTGCAACACGAGCGAAGGGGCCTTTTTGTTTTTGAAATTTTTCATAAAAACGAAAAGTTGCCTCTTTGCCATTTGTTTTTTCAATCAGCCGCCCTAAAATCTGTAAGGCGTCAAAAAAATCAGGCTTTATCTTTAAACAGGCATTCAAATCTTTTTTGGCTTTAGCCAAGCTAGCTGCAATTCCTGATTCGATATAAACACGAGCGCGATAATAATGTGCTAAATGTTTTTGCTCGAAATTTTTCTGACTAATGAGTAAACTAAAATGATGGATAGCTTTCGCGTATTCTTTTTTTTCTGAATACAAGGCGGCTAAATAAAGGTGCGCTTCTGAATCTGCAACCGATTTTTGAATTAACTTTTTGTATAAGCCCTCAGCACGATCGAAATTTTTTTGAGCTGATAATAAACCCGCGACAAATAAAACTGTTTCACGTTTATCTGGTTTTTTTTGCAAAGACTTCTCGCCCCAATAAAGGGCATCGCGCGATTGGCCCTTTCGATAGTATTCAACAGCTAAGCGATATGACAAAACATCAGAATCTGGGTCTAATGTAATTGCAGATTTGAAATTCTCAATGGCACTTTCAGATCGACCATCCAAAGAATCCATTTCACCATTTAAAAAATAGGTGTCTAATTTTATTTTTTGATCTGTTTCGTCCGTTGCATTCAAATTTGAAAAATCAGACGGTGCTGAAATCGATGCCGGTGCGCGATTATGATCATTCAATGATGAATCAAAATATGGAAATGGTGCAGAGGCACAGCCAAACTGAAGTAGCAAAAATACAACAACCGTAAATAAATTTGAGCTTTTCATAATGCTCCTTTAAATATTTATCGGCAGAAATATGATTCTGACTGTAGTCTTGACTGATTAAATTAATTGCATTTTTATAAAAACTAGACCATTTGTTTGTTCTTTATATTGTGCATAATAATATATTTAAATTGATAATCTGATTATTATAATAGTTTATATTAACTATCTAAAAATACTGACTTATTAATAAACTATAATTTAATTTTTCATAAGTTTATGGGCTTAAAA